>NZ_WJYH01000089.1:0-7886 GCF_009668065.1 Acinetobacter sp. RIT698 | reverse complement strand
TTTAACATTCGTCATTTCCCATAAGAATTTAATAAAATACTATATGGTTGACGGATAGATAAAAGACTAGGAAAAGAAAAGCAGACAAAAAAATACTATTAATAATAAAATTGGTTAAAATCTTTGCAAGATGAAATTTAAATAAACTTGCAAAGCTAATAAATTAACAGTTTTATATTCAAAAAAATTAAATCACAAGTTAATCTAATAAACAGTTTTAGAAATTTTAAATAAGTTTAGTTTAAAAACCAAAACTTAGATTCATTGGCTATATAAAACTTTAAATCAGTAGCTCCACTAACTTTTTTCACTTATTTATTTAAAACTTAGAAACTTAAAAAGACAGTTAAGTATTTTTAGATAATGCTTGGAATCAATTCAATTCATCAAGTTTTAAAAAATAATTCCTTTTGTCAGGTCTATCATTTTTTAAATGCTTTAAAAATATTTTAGCAGTTTCCTCAGATACATCCTCTCTTAGGCAACGTTCAACAAAAGATATATCTACAAATTCATCTGCTAATCCAGCACGACCAAGATCTAAAAAGTAAATTTCACCAGATTTATCTATAAAAATATTACTATCCGTGATATCGCCATGAGAAAAAACCAATCTTTCTTCAACACGAGTCTCATTTAACTCATTCCAAAGACTTAGGTAAGTTTTATGGTCTCCCCATAATTCAGCCTCAAAATCATCTTGATCTATCTCGTCAAGGAGTTGGTTATCAATAAAAAATTTTGACTCTTTTAACCGATGATCAATGCTTGAAATAAATGGGCAATCAATAATAGCAACTGCATTTAACTGATTGAGTGTCTCCTTATAGATAGCAAGCAATTCTTGCTCTGTTAAAAAAAGCGCTGGAATTGGTTTTGCATTGATCGCTTTAGTGATCATGAATTCAAACTGCTCATCCTGAAAAGTCATGATGAGTTCAGGCACCTTTAATTTATCAGAGAGCCAACTCAACATTTTCGCTTCACGAGAGACACTGTATGTGGTCTCTGTATATAAAGTGCTAGAGCGCTTAAGAAAAAAAGTTTCATTATTTCGATTAAAAGAATAAACATCCGATGGCGACTGACCAATTTTATTTGGCTCTAAAACGCTGTTTCCAATAAATTGTTGAATAATATTGGGCAATTCCATCAAGTTTTCCTTTTATTCAGCATTAAAAACCCCGCAAATGCGAGGCCTAGTAAATAGATGATCTTAATTAGGTTCACTGTAGCAAAAATATGGCTTATTCCCTATAGAGGGTCAATGCTTCAAAATTTATTCATCATCGTTCAATTATATAAACTGCGCTAGACTTAAAAAGTGGGCTGCTGTATTTCTCTGTCTCAAATCTCAAGAATAAGCTAGAGCAGAATATTAGACAGCAGCAAGACCTCAGGATGCAGACAAATCGCGGAGTAGTTGCTCCATATCCTGTTCGCCTACTTTTGTTTGAGCACCTGCCTGCAAGCCGCCACGAATGAGTTTTTCAGCAGCCGGACGCGCAAACAGACCAGCCCATGCCTTGTGCTCTCGAAGGAAGTCTTCACTTAAATCCGCTGGTGGGATTGCTTTCTTTGCAGCGGCGATGACCCCTTCAGGTAAAGCTGCAATATTTGTGGCGATGCGATGAACAAAAGCGTCTAACTCATTTGCCGGAAGCGCACGATTTACCCAACCATATCGTTCGGCTAGCAAAGCGTCAATAAGGTCAGCACCAAGAATTACCTCTAGTGCACGCCCCCGTGTCATACGCTGTGAAAGATATTGAGTACCACCACCGCCAGGAATAATCCCCATCAATGCCTCACATTGGGCGAGACCAGCGCGCCCAATAGCAGCAAATGCCATGTCCACTGCTGCCACAAATTCAGCACCGCCACCACGCGCCAAGCCTTCGAGCTTAACAATTGTCACTTGCGGCTGTGCCTGAATCATCTCTCCCAAAGCCTGAAATGGATTCAATCCATTAGGTAGATCTTTTGCGAACTGGTCAAAAGCGTTTGGCTCATCAATTAAGGTCATGTCTACATGAGCGATGAAAAACTCAGGATCGGCGCTTTGGAACACGATTACACGTGTTTGTGGGTCATCACGTACCTGAGTGAGAAAAGCTCGAATATCACTCATCAATGCAACATCCAATACATTAACTGGTGGATTGTTAATGCTGACAGTCGCCACACCTCGATCATGCTCAATGTGAAGTGTGGAATAAGTTGGAATGGTCATCATATACCCTTGATTTTAGCTGTGTGCAATCATGGTATCTTATGTATACTTAGTGTCAATTACGCACCTTAAGCATCCTAAGTATCTTGGAGCATACCTATGAACCCTGATCACGATCCAATCTACCGTGCCGACTGCCCAAGCCGTGCCATTCTCGATCAAATCGCAGATAAATGGTCAATGCTGGTTTTGATGGTGTTACATGAACCACGCCGCTTCAACGCCATCAAACGGCGTCTTGATGGTATTACCCAACGTGTATTGACACAGACACTTCGCAAGTTAGAACGCAATGGTATGGTGACACGCACCGTTATAGATGGGAAAACGCTAGGGGTGGAATATGCCTTGACGCCACTTGGTCAATCACTCAAATTGCCTTTTAACGCGCTCTACGACTGGACCGTCGAGAATATGGATACCATTCAGGTGTGCCAATCTCACTATGACCAATCTGATGATATTATTCGCACAGCTACCACCCAGCAATCAGGCATAACACTGAAATAACGTGTGTAGTCGCTAGCTAAAAATATGAGAACTTGGCTTGCTCGTCCAAAATCTGATGAATATGGAAAAGATTATTTAGGTTTTAAAACTACCACCTGTTTTGCTTACTTAATTTTGTTCCACTTTCATCTATACAATAAAAACCACCGCAAAGGTGGTTCATATCTTGAATTAATGACTGTAATCTTTGTCTTTAATTTTCAGTTCTATTGCCTTAGTGGAGTCAATATTTTTGTGACTAATATAGTGAATAACAGTTTTTTTTAAATTTAACGCTAAAAACACATCTCATTCATCAACAATATCAACAAAATTTGCACCCAACACCTTGGCTAAATTTTGAGGTTTCACCCCAATGTCTAAACCACGTTTACCACCACTAACATACATCATTGCTAATGCTGTTGCGCTAGCATCAATCACCGTTTTTAAACGCTTTTTTTGACCTACAGGACTGATTCCACCGACTAAATATCCAGTTAAACGCTCTGCATCTTTAGGATCAGCCATATGTAGTTTTTTACAAGCAAAGGCACTCGCCACTTTCTTTAAATTTAATTGATGATTTACAGGAAGTATCGCAACAAAATAGTTTTTATCATCTGAAAGCATTATTATTGAAATCATTACAAACCTAAGGAAATCAGAAGCACAATATAAGTTATAAATATTAATAATTTATAAAATATATAGAAACATAACCAAACTATACAAAATCTAGTTATGTGAGTAAAATTGTGAGTAACTTTTATTGTCCTCAAAATTATTATAATTTACTCACTATGCTTACAGATACCAAAATAAAAAGTCTTAAACCACGTGATAAGACGTATAGAATAGCCGATAACAATGGGCTTTGCATTGAAGTTCGATCAACTGGAACAAAATTATGGCGTTATAGATATAGGTATAATGGCAAGGCCTCTATGTTAAGCCTAGGAGAATACCCTCTTATCGGTCTAGCTGATGCACGCAAAGCTAAAGATCAAGCAAGATTACTCCTCGATGATGGCATAAATCCCATACAGATTCGTAGACAAGAAAAATTTGAAGCTCAAATAAATAACCTAAATACTTTTAAGCTTATTGCGAATGAATACATATCTGAAATGTTGTCTAGTCGTACCGATGGCTATATTAATAAATTTAGGAAATCATTAGAGATTGATATTTTACCAGCAATAGGTGAAAAAAATGTAAAAGATATAAACTCGGCAGATGTTTTATATATTATTAAATCGACAGTTAATCGTATTAGAACCAATGGGAAGCATGGCACAGGAGAAGTTACAGCAATGAATAATCAAAAGATTATAGGAGCTGTGATGAGATATTCTATTGCAACATTGAGAGCTGAAACAGATCCAACTTATGCAGTACGTGGTGTACTTATGCGCCCCGAAATTGAACACGCACGTCCTCTAACAAGAGAAGAGCAAGCACTTTTCAGAAGAGGATTAGATAACTTTAAAGGTTCCTTAACAGTCAGAAATGCCCTTTTAACTATGTCTTATACGATGCTTCGTTCAATCGAAATTAGACGTATGAAGTGGCGATATGTTGACTTTGAGTCAAAAATTATTAATTTCCCTATCTCAACTAGAAGTAACAATCAAGAACGTACAACAAAGAAAAATAGAATACACTTAGTTCCTATGTCAAATCAGTTATTTAGTTTATTAAAATCTCAGTATATTGAGTCTGGTAATAAAGAGTTCGTGTTCCCCAGTGTATATGGCAATAACTCTAATACTATTGGCAACTCCACTCTTAATGTTGCATTAAAAAATATGGGACTAAAGACAGTAACTGCACACGACTTTAGAGCTACAGCATCGACAATTTTGAATGAAAAAGATTTTGATGAAAATTGGATTGAAAAACAGTTAGCTCATTCAGATCAAAACAAAACAAGGGCATCATATAATCATGCAAAGTATATGGAGCAGCGTAGTAATATGATGCAACAATGGGCTGATATTGTAGATAGTTGGAAAGACATTAATAACCCTTAAATTTTTGTTAAATATTGTACTATTCCCAATCAAAGTATGCATACTTATGACAGTTAGAGTTGTTTTGAGATTTAAAGTATTAGTTCTATATGAGTTTTTGAAATGATTGAAAGAATATCTTTGAATTCGCTAAAATTTTTTTATTTTGTTGCCAAATATAATAGTATTACTAAAGCTTCAAAAAAATTATTTGTTACTCAAAGTGCTGTAAGTAAACAAATTTATAATATTGAAGAATCTTTAAATATTCAATTGTTCGTGCGACGCAATAAATCTTTAGTTATAACTCAAGAAGGAGAATTACTCTTTAAATGCTGCCAAAGAATTTTCATCCAATTGGATGAATGTCTAACAGAATTAAAAAATGATAAATTTGATAAAAAACAATTAGTTCTTTCCTGTGAACCCACTATTTCTATGAAATGGTTAATTCCCCGATTATCTAAGTTTAAAGATCTTGGATATGACTTTAATGTTGTCTTACTTACTGGTGGAGGTACAGTCGATTTTGAAAAAAACAATATTGATTTAGCTATCCGGAGAAATGATTTCAATTGGGGAGAACACATTTTTAGTGAAAAGATTGCTGATGAGTACATGGTAATGGTTCAAGCTTCTCATCAAGTACATACACATGAATTATTAGTTTCTTTATCACGCCCAAATTTTTCGAAAAATTTAATTAGAATTACTGAATTTAAAGAGTTCATACATCAATCGCCCCAAATTGAATTGGAACATTTTTATTTGTGTCTAGAAGGATGTTTAGCAGGATTAGGAGCTACTATTATTTCTATATATATGATTGAAAAAGAGTTAGAAAGAGGAGCACTTCAAAAATTAACTCCAATAATTAAAGATAATTCATCTTATTATTTGCTGTCTCATAGAAATATTACAGAAGATCCAAGAAAGATCATTTTTTTAGATTGGTTAAAAAATGAAATGAAAGAAACTCAAATTAACTATCTACATAGTGATACACAAATTTCCAAGATGACAGGCACACTAAAAAATGGGTAACTGTCAGATCTGGTTTGAGCTAGTACATAATTTAACTAATATTCCTCAACTATTTTTTTTGCAATATTAAAAGGCTCGCTTCTTTCTATAAGAAAGTTACAAAAGAATGAATGAGCAGAATCTGAGGCTCTCAGTGCTTCTATTACATCTATTGATTCGTTAATTTTTTTTAATTTATTTTTCTTTTTTATTTTAGTTTTAAGAATTTTAAATTCTTCAATATGCGTTTCTAATTCATCTTCAAAAAATGAAAATTCTTTACATATATCACTTCTTGGACGATATAATCTAACACTATTCAATCCACAAGCCTTCAATGTGGTTTTAGCTATTTCATTTTTAGCCTTAATTTTTAAAAAATCGACTTCAAAAAAATCTTTTGGATCCATTTCATAAGGATTTACAATTGGTTCCTTTACTGTATCATGTTCGCCTTTGTTACCATTGCATTTACGGCAACTCGGTAGAAGATTCTTCCAATCAAAAATTTTTTCTGGATACTGTGCCTTAGGAAGGAAATGTTCAACTTCAATATTTCCAGAATCTTCTGGGAACGTTTCACAGAAAGCACATTTTTTAAATGAACTGGGGAAAAGAATGTTTTTAATTTCTTCATGTTTATATAAAGAAATAGCAGAATTTTTTTGCTTAATTGGAATTTTACTATAACTTCCATATTTTTTAATTAAATGCATTAAATTTTTTGTACATTCTTCTGCTTTTTCAATTAATATAATTGGTTCGATAGCAGGTCTTTCAAGCTTAATCATTACTCAACTCCAAAGAAGCTAACTTAATCTTAAATACCTGAAGAATGGAATCATTTTTATGTGATATTGATTCGAATAAATTTAAATTTTCCTTAAAGGATTTGATATCTTTATTTTCATAAGATTTTAAGATCACATCAATAAGCCTCTCGTAATCTTTATTTTGTAAACTTTCCACACCCATAACATCTTCAAGAATTTGATCTGTGTTCCATCCTGAGAATTTCTTATTTGTAGGTTCAAAGTAATATTCTTCTGAATCTTTAATTCTCTCCATAATGATTATTTCTCCATTTTCAGCAGATGCTAATAGATGAGGAGAATGAGATGTCACTATGAATTGAATATTCGGAAAAATTGAAATTAGCCCATTTCTCAATGTTAACTGCCACTCAGGATGAAGGTGCAAATCAAGCTCATCTATTAAAACTGTACCCGATGCATCCTTAATACTTTTGCTCCCTTCAACATTAGTTGCCTCAATCCATTGAATTATATTAACTATAATTGAAAAAATAGCTTGAAATCCAGAAGATAACTCTTCCAAATAACATTCTTTCCCGTAAAGTGAAAACATTGGTTCTAAATTTGCTTTAGTATCTAAATATTGAAAATTACTATTGAATGGGGCAATTAATGGCAAAGATTCTTTTAGATGATTCCAGTTTTCTTTGTATTCAAAAGCCCAAGGTTTATCAATCATAAAATATCTATTTATGAACCATTGCTTAATACTAATTTTACCGTAATCTTTAGATAAATTCGAATTGCGTATAGTATCTTGCTGATTTATAAAATCCCCTTCTCTTTTCATTCCGTCTATTTGGATATAATCAATTTCTCTAGAGGTCCCTATAAAAAGAGGGAAATCTGATCTATATTTTTGCCTATAGCTATTTATCTCATAATTTTCATTAATTTCTGGATTAGGATCAGGAAGATTAAAATTTCTTACATGTATATTTCTATAAGTGGTGTCACTTGGAAAACTGTTTTTCCCAAGTCCTACTCTGATAATTTTTTCTTCTTTTTTAACATCAACCCAAAAGCAACTATTATTATTAAATCGTGTTTGTTCAAAATTGTTAGGGGAAAAGCAATACGCTATACCTGTCAGAATTGAAGTTTTCCCGCATCCATTGGGACCTGTAAGAATGTTAAAACCTTTTTTGAACTTAACATCTACTTTTGAAAATTGTCTAAAATTTTCAGCAAAAAAGTGAGAAATATAATATGACATAAATAACAAGCTCTAATGGATTTATTTTAATTTTAAACAATTTTTTAGCTTAAGATCTATATACTATTTATATACTTGTATCTATTTCATTTTTA
>NZ_WJYH01000088.1:0-8198 GCF_009668065.1 Acinetobacter sp. RIT698 | reverse complement strand
TAGTTTTGTGCACATCCTTGTTTAATGTACCGCCTATTTCTGTTCCTAACATACCACTACGACTATTAGCAATCTTTTTAAATAATATTGGGCTTCAATGGGATAGGCTAAGATAAAGTGCGCTTGGTTTTCAAAAAGTTTTCATCTGATGAAATTAATTGCTTGGTTGAAATTACTAACAATCTGTTATACAAATAAGGCTCAAACAAGTAAGTTCAACGATAATGAGGATAAATCAAAGTAACAAATGGGAAAATACAAATATTTTAAAATAAAAACGATTAAAGACGAGGATGGTGAAGACTGGGATGTTTATGAAGAACAAAAATCTTCAGCAGGAATTATGATTTATCAGGGATGGCCCTATGCCTTAACTCCAAGAGATGGCATAGGTGGTACGTTTTCATTTATCTTAACGTCCGAAATTGCAGAATTTCTTAAGATACATTCGATTACTGAGTCTGAACAGCAACTTGGTTTAAGTAATGGTATTGTTGCTAAATTCAGACGGAGGCTTAACATTCAAAACAAAGTTATCTATCGCAATGATCAATGGCTTTTAGAGCATCAAGATGAGCTTTTGAATGATAGCCTACAAACACTAAAAGCAAAATATGGCTTAAAACGCAGTCAGGTGTACCAACATAAAAAATGGTTGGCAGATCTCATCAGTATTCCTATACGAAAGAAAACAAGAAAAAAAGAATCTGAAATTTTACAAGAACAGTGGTTTATTGAAAATAAATCAAAAATGGTTGATATGACTATAAATGAAATTGCAGCAACTTTTGATATAAGCACTTTTCTTGCCAAGAAATTTTATAACCGTATACGAAGTGAATTAGGTGAGTTGAGTTTCTCTGAGCAATTCAAAGAGAATAAAAGGACTCAACATCAATGGCTACTTGATCACCAAGATCAATTATTAAATCACAGTAAATCTATTGCGGAATTGGCTTTACACTTTCAAAAAACAGAAGGGCAAATCCGAAGAGCCAGAGCCAAATTACGAGAAATTTTAAAAACGCCAAAAGTGAAAGACCAAAACCAAGCTTGGTTACTTGAAAATAAAGAGCTTTTACAAGACTCTACGCTGATAAAAGAAGAGTTAGCACAAAAATTGGGTATTGAACCTAAACAAGTCTTTAGAAAAAAGGGACAGTTAAAGAAGTTGTTGAAACTACCTCATCATAATGATTTGGTTAAAGCGTGGCGTTTGGAGAATCAAAATATTTTACTTGACCTCCATTTAACTATAGCTGAAATTGCTCAAATACTTGATCGAAAAGAAAATTACATCATTAAAAATAGAATGATTTTAAGAAAATTTTTAGGTATCACTAAGCAAGACCAAAAAAATGAATGGGTACTTGATCATCGGCATGATTTAGAAACCCTCAGTATTGAGAAGCTCCAAGAGAGATATAATATTGGTCCGCATGTAGTAAAATTCTACAAAAAGCTTTTAATCGAATTGAAACAAAATGAAAACGAATAGTATTTGAGCATAAATATCTGTTCTGTTAATATTTCCCTATTAATAATAAGGTTATAAATAACAATGTTAGATAACATTTTTGGTATTTTAGATAAGTTAGGCTTAGGAACACAAAAACGTGCCATCAATGCACAATTTTCAAATTCACAACTCAATTCTCAAATCATGTTGCAACGCATTGATGGCTTTCATGGCATCAATGAGGGATTGTCAGCAGAACTGATCTGCCTATCAACGAATCCATTCATAGAGTTAAAACAATTCATAGGTTGCCAAGTCGCTATTGATCAGGTAACTGATTCAGGAAAGTTATTTAGAACGACTGGCATTATTACTGGTGCTTCACAGGGACAATCCGATGGTGCTTTGAGTCTTTATCGTTTAACCATGCAAGACCCAACAAGTTTATGGCATAAACGACGTAATAGTCGTGTGTTTATGAATAAGAATGTTATTGAAATTATTGAAGTAATTTTCAAAGAATGGCAATCGAAAAGTGCCTTATTTACTTCAAGCCTGAAATTAGACACCAGTGGCTTAACTAAGGCTTACGATATTCGCCCATTTTCAATGCAGTCGAACGAAAGCGATTATGTATATTTAACCCGATTAATGCGTGAAGAATCAATAAATTGGCTGATTGATGAGTCTAAATATATTGTTTCAAGTAGCAATGAAAGCATTGAACCGCAAAAGCTTAGATTAATTGATGATAATAATCAATTTAAAGCGATTGAACGCAGAACTATACGCTACCATCGTTCAAATGCGACAGAAAGATATGACAGCATCACCAGCTTTATCGCAGAACGTAGTCTACAGCCAACAGCTATCCATGTGCAACGCTGGCAACCTGATAGCTTAAGTCAAGAGGATGCTAGTGGTTCAGTGCTAAGTACACATAAACACAGTTCAAATCGAGACAATGAAAGCTTGAGCCTTGAACAAGCATGGAGTGTATCGCCCGCATGGATCAGTGATCTCAAAGATGAAGATCAAGCAACAAAATCAGGCAATAGCCAATTAGAAAAGCTCAACAAACAGCTGAACCAATATCAAGCCTTACAAGCCAAATACTTCACAGCACAAAGTAGTGTACGAGATACCCCAGTTGGGTATTGGTTTCAACTTGTTGATCATCCAGAACTTGAGAAAAATCATAGTTCGAATGATCGTGAGTTTTTGATACTGAATAAGCACTATTACAATCAAAATAACCTTCCTAAAGATATGAAGGACCAATTGGAAAAATTGCTTACACTCAGTCATTGGGAAATCAGTAAAGACAGCGAGCAAGAACGTCAAGCCAATGATTTAATGGTTGTACGTCGAAGTATTGTAGTTATTCCTGAATATGATCTACTACAACATCGGCCCACCGCTCATGTGCAACGTGCCAAAGTCACTACAGATGGTGAAGAAATCCATGTCGATGAATGGGGGCGTATTAAAGTCCGATTCTTATTTACCCGCTCAGATGATCATAGCCATGATGGTGGTGCAGGTTCCAATGATAATGATACAGATTCAGCGTGGGTAGATGTGCTTACCCCTTGGGCGGGGGAAGGTTATGGTGCTCGTTTTTTACCACGAAAAGACGAAATTGTGGTAATCGACTTCTTTGATGGCAATATTGACCGTCCATTTGTGACAGGGCGTATCCATGAAGCACAACGGAATCCGACTAAGTTCGATATTAAAGGAAAATTACCTGATACTAAAAAACTGAGTGGTATTCGATCAAAAGAAGTTTCAGGGGAAGGCTTTGGGCAGCTTAGATTTGATGATACAACTGGACAACTCAGTACACAGCTACAATCGAGCCATGGTGCTAGTCAGTTAAATTTGGGGAATTTAAGTCATCCTAAAGAAATGGCAGAAAGTGATGGCCGTGGTGAAGGGTTTGAGTTAAGGACGGATCAGTGGGGTAGTATACGTGCGCCTAAAGGGATTCTGATCACAACGGAAAAAGATATTAACGCCAATGGAAATCAACTTGATCGTTCTAATTTACAACAGAATATTGAGAAATTTTTAGGTACAAATTCAGCAATAAAGGATGCAGCAAAAGGACACCAAACAACGGAACCTGAATTAGAACTTCAAGAATCTCTAAAAAGTGAACTGCCTAACTGGAATGAATCAGACACGACACCATACGTTGCAATTGATGCAAAAGATTCCATCATCCTTGATGCTGATAAAGGGATTGTCGCTCAAGCTAAAGCAAACATTGATATTAGTTCAGAACGTAATGTTCAAATTTTTTCAGGTCGAGGTTTCTTTGCCAGTGTTTTGGACAAAATTTCACTTTTTGCAAAAGCCGCTGGTATTAAAATTAAAGCTGGACAAGGACCAATAGAAATAGAAGCACAGGCTGATTCAATGAAAATTGCATCACAAGAACTGCTGCATGTTTATGCAATTAATGATTTCGTTAAAGTTGAAAGTGGTAAAGGAATTTTACTCGCTTCTGGTGGTGGTTATATCAAAATTGAAGGTGGCAATATAGATATTGTTTGCCCTGGGACAATGTCTTTAAAAGCTGGACAAATCAAGACGATGCCAGGTGCTACGATAGGATCTGATCTAGCTGCGATGCCAAAATTGCAAATGGAATATGACGAGCTTTTTGTATTGCGTAATAAAGCTGGTAAAGCAATGTCCAATATGAAATATAAAATAAAAACAGAAGATGGCAAAATGATTGAAGGGATAACCGATTCTCAAGGGAGAACAGAGAAGATTACTTCACTCACTATGACAAAAGCTGTTATTTCATTATTAGGATATGTAGATGAATAAAATATATGCTTCTTTATTATTAACTGCATGTGTATTCAATACGGACTATGCATCTGCACAATCAGGAATAAAAAATACTGGATATAACATGATAAACTTAGAAAAAACTAAAACTTATTGTATAGGGCGTTATGCTGTAGATATTCCTACAGAAGCTAATCCATTAAATAGATATGATCAATATGACTCTTTTATTATTAAAGTATCTGATAATGCTACACGCCAAGATTTTGATGCGGCCATTCATAAAGTGAGAAAGGAATATTCTGAAGGCGATTGGTCTATAATTGAAGATCCTCAAGAACATAAAATAGAAGGTCGGGTCACTAAAACGCTTAAAGGGAAAACATCAAAAGATAAAGGTGACCCCATTTCGGTCTTCGGTTTTGTACTTGATAAAAAGACCTTGTTTTTAATTGAGGGGAATCATAGTGATATGCCTAAATGGACTGAAGATAGTAATGAAGCTATGAAGCATTTAATTAATAATTTACGTTATCGCCCTGAACATGAAATTCCTAAAGAAATTGGCCAATGTATTTATAAAGGATTTATTAAAGATAATGATCAAAAATTTAGACACAGTAAACAAAAAATGGGCTTTGACTTTAAAAACTATCCAAGTGTGGTGTTACGTTTTGATAGTGAAACAAATTCAAAGGAAATTGCACAACTTATTCTTAGGATCGAAAGTAAGTTAAGCCAAGTTGGACAAAGTCAACGGCAAATGAATAAAGATAATATACGAAAAGGTGAAAAGAACACAGCACAGCTAAATGCTCAAGAGTGGATTTCTGTTGAGAAAATGAAGGGTAAGAACGGAATTAGCGCATTATGGGAACATACAGGAACTGCACGTAATAATAAAGATCCTTTAATTGGTTTAGAGGTGGATACATCATATTCATCTTCCGGGAATAAGACTAGTAGCTTAGAGCAAGCTGATGCTTTAAAGCTGTATGAATCGATTATAAAAACAATTCGTAAATTTTGAGAAGAATAATGTCAAATAATGTACATCGTCATGAAGCATATGAAACAATTCATCAATCAGGAAAGACTTCCTATGTTTCACAGACAACACCAAATAGTGTTAATACTGAGTGTGAAATCCCTGCTCCTGTCAAATATGTGGTACCGATTATTTTTATCCCAGGGATTATGGGGTCAAATATCAAAGATACCAATAAAAAGAAAGTTTGGTATCCAGGTGTTTCTACCCTAATTGAATATAGTAAAAGAGATGCGAAAGAAAGACAAATTGACCTAAACCCGAAAACGACCGAAGTAGGTTATGATGGTGATATTAAAATAAATAAAAAGAAAGCTCCTCATATGACTGAAGAAATTGCTAGAGCGCGAGGCTGGGGTTCAGTAATAACAATAGGCTATTCCAAAGTGTTAATCTATTTGGAAAGCCAATTAAATAACCCATTTAAAAGTGTAAAAGAGCAAAAGGAAGATAAATTTAACGGCACGGATGAATGGGCGAAAATTGTACAGCCTGGAAATAAGGAAACAAAAAAAGTATTCAAAAATTGGTCGAGTAGCAAAACAATAGAGTTATTAAGTTTAGAACAACATGAAGAACTTGCGGATTATGCATTTCCTGTATTTGCCTGTGGTTACAATTGGCTAGATACCAATTTAAGCTCTGCTGATAAAGTTGCAGATCGCCTCAATAATGAAGTTATGGCGCAAATTAAAAAAGAATTTCCTACTGCTAAATTTAAAAAATTTATTATTGTAACCCATTCGATGGGTGGACTGGTAACACGTGCATTGATTCAAAATGAAAAGGTTAAAGATAAAATTGCTGGGGTAGTACATGGGGTGATGCCAGCCAGCGGTGCGCCAGCAGTTTATCAACGTTTAACCGTAGGCTGGGATGGTTGGAAGGCCTCGACAGGATTATTGAATAGTATAAAAGCTTGGGCGACTAAATTTATGTTTGGGGATACCTCTGAACGACTTACTGCTACATTGGCAAGTGCACCTGGTGGCTTGGAATTATTGCCATTTGCTAATTATTCAAATGCTGCAGATTTCCCAAAAAACCCTAAAGCGTGGATGTTAATCAAAGCAAAAACACCTACAGGTGAAATTACAGCTTCACTACCACAAACCATTGATCCTTATACTGAAATTTACAAAAGAAAAGATAGTTGGTGGGCATTAATGAATCCTGAGTTTATTGATCCTGCTGGATTACTTGCTATAGAGGCCCAAGAGAAAAAATTAGAAAGTATTTTTGATGTTTATAAACTAACTGTTAATAAAGTAAAAAAATTACATGATCATATTATTGACACTTATCATACTAATACCTATGCACATTACGGAGCAGATGAAGACCATCAATCTTTTGGTCAAGTGGTCTGGCGTTGTAAGGAAGTGTTAAACATTCGCTCAGAAAATGAATTGATTGAACTCATAAGCTTGTATGGCAAGAAAAAATTAATTGAGTTTCCAGATATAAAAGATCGAAGTGACATCAAAGAAGGTGATATAAATAGCATTCCCGAAAATGATGCAGATTTAACCATTAAAGGGACGAAAATGCACAATTTACAAGATAATGCTTATAAGGAGGATGGTGTAAGAGAAATTTTATTAGATGAAAAATCAAGAATATCTAAAACTAATAAAGCAACATTCTATTTAGATTTAAAACCAACCTCACGTGGTGATGGTACTGTATGTTATCAATCTGGACAGGATGTTCGAGCAAGTACTAGAACTCCAAAAGAGACATTTGTTATTAATGGCTATGAACATTCTGCTAGCTATGATAATGCGGATGTTCAATTAAATACAATATATTGCATTGCAAATATTGTTGATATAATCAAGAAGTCCTGTTAGTGGCAACGTAAATGTTTAGAACTTTCATGATTTATAGACTAAATCAAGTAAGCATCTTGCCTATAGTAGTTCAAAGTATGTACTTCTTAATCAAGTTGCTTTTTTTGTGATTAGACTAAATTGAACGCTAGTATTAATGGAATGACATAGAGCCCGATAAGTCAAATTGGACTCTATAAAAATTCCTCAAATATATTTTTCACTCAGAGTAAACTAGATATGCTGTGCGGAAATTACCTATAGTGTCGAATAATACTGAATATCCCAAATGAAAGCTATCAAACGCGATACATATGTTCAAAAATGGTTTGGCATCCACTAATAAAAATTGGTGTAAGGATAAAAAAAACTTTAAATATAATTCCATTTTTCATCTTTTATGATTCCTACAAATAATTATACTATGGGGAAAGTCCTCCTTCAAAGCAATAGTGTTAACAAAAAATTATCTACAAAAGTCTGTTTTTACTTGATCATTACAGACTGTTAAACAAAGTAAATAAGATTTGTGATAGACATATACGTATAAGTGGCATAACTATTGAGTGGAATACGCAATTAATTTACATGCAATTATATTTCAATAAAAATTAAACGTTTTTTTGAGAAGTATTATTCATCTAGAGCCTGTAAATTATTTTCTGTACGTTTTTGCTAGTCTAGAGTTTTTTAACTTGCGTGGTACGTTAGGAATAGGAATGCCTGGTACACAACGAACAAGGATAGTTGGTCGGTTTATCCAGTATTTTGCAGTTTTGTGAAGAAAACTATATTTATTTGAATTATCCAACTCTATAACTAGAATAGACTAGGATATTTGAAACAATGATATGTAATTATTAGATTGAATCAGAGCCTCTTTTAAGATTATCTGATAGTAATTATGACCTTTATGTTGCTTGTCTGAACTACAAGTATCTAAAATAGTTTGCTGAATAGTTGGTAATGATATTCCATTATTTAATGAAACTTGGATAGAGTTGGTTAACTCTATAACAACATCACTAGATTTATCTTTAAATCTTTGAAA
>NZ_WJYH01000087.1:0-8551 GCF_009668065.1 Acinetobacter sp. RIT698 | reverse complement strand
ATCAATAGCTTATATTTTTACAAAAAAACATTAAAATTTATTAAATACATATCGTTCTTAAATTGAGCATGTGACAAAATTTGTCACATTTATCAAAACAATGCGAGACTTAGTTTACATTTGACACATTGTTAAATTCCGATTAACTACCTATTCTTATTCAGTTAACAATTTTTACTGCGAAATATGTCACAATAATTCCCGTTTCAATCTCTAAATACTCTCTTTATTTAGATTAAGTTAAAAATAAGACCTTTTTCTATCAATTTAAGGTGAAAATTTTTATATAAAAAAGTGATATTTATTTTAAAAACGGATGTTGGTTAATTTAGACTTATACGAATTTTAAGGGTACTGTAATAGACATCTGTTGACTATTTTCAAATCAGATAAGTGATCAGAACAAAATATACAATTGATCACATTTTATTTTTTACATAGAAAAACCCGTATTTTCATTTGAAAACGCCACCATATAATCAGGTTTGCTATAATTCAATTTAAAATTTAATCTGAGCATAACCTTTGAAGATCATTTTTGCAGGTACACCCGAATTTGCAGCTTCTGCTTTAGCAGCACTCATTGAAACTGATCACGAAATTGTGGCTGTGTATACTCAACCCGACCGTAAATCAGGTCGTGGACAAAAAATGACAGCTTCAGCCGTGAAACAACTTGCACTCGCAAACAACTTACCCGTCTATCAACCTCTTCATTTCAAAGCATCGACAGACGAAGGCTTAGCGGCTCAACAAGAATTAGCAGCTTTGGGTGCAGATATAATGGTGGTTGCAGCTTATGGTTTAATTTTGCCTCAAGCCGTATTAGATACACCGCGCTATGGTTGTTTAAATATTCATGGTTCTTTGCTACCACGTTGGCGTGGTGCCGCTCCGATTCAGCGTGCCATTGCAACAGGCGACACTGAAACCGGAGTAACGATCATGAAAATGGCGGCTGGACTAGATACAGGCGATATGATTTTTAAAACAGTTTGCCCAATCACAGCACAAGAAACCTCAGCAACTTTATATGACAAACTTGCGATCCAAGGCGCTGAAGCAATTTGTGTGGTATTAGAATCAGAACAAAAACTACAACAATATTTAGATGCACGTGAAGTGCAAGATGAACAATTTACGGTATATGCACATAAACTCACAAAAGCTGAAGCGCAAATTGATTGGACTAAATCAGCAGTTGAACTTGATCGCAATATTCGAGCATTCAATCCTTGGCCAGTCGCATTTACACCGATAGATGAAGCCAATAATTTACGTGTGTGGAATTCTCAAATTTCGGACCTTATAGCCGATGGTGAAGTACCCGGAACCATTATCGAAATGAACAAACAAGGTGTACATGTGCTGTGTGGAGATGGTGTGATTTGTCTGACTAGCCTACAATGGCCAGGTGGCAAAGCCATTAACCCTGTACAAATTATACAAAGCCATAAACTTTCACTAGGAAATATATTCGCATGAGCCAAATTCAATCATCTGCAAAAAATTTGAATTTGCGTGCACAAGTGGTTAAAACACTTTTAGCTGTTCAAAATGGACAGTCTTTGGCTTCCGTTTTAAACCAACATATCAATATTGTTTCTGAACGTGATCGTGGTTTATACCATGAGCTTACTTTGGGCTGTTTACGTCAGTGGTATTCTTTAAAAGCAATTACCTTACCCTTGCTCACAAAACCGTTAGACAATGAAGCACTAGAAAGTTGCTTATATTTGGGTTTATACCAGATTTTATGCACCCGTATTCCTGCACATGCGGCGATTTCAGAAACTGTCAATGCAGCGAAACAATTAGGTTTTGAACCGATGAGTGGTTTGGTCAATGCCATCCTTCGTCGTGTTTCACGTGAAACAACTGAGTTTCAAACGGCTTTGAATAATACCCATGGTTTACCAAGTTGGCTGTTCAAACGACTTAAAAAAGATTGGGCTGATCGACTCCCTGAAATCTGTCAAAACTTAAAACAAGTCGCTCCACTAACACTTCGTGTCAATGAACGTCAAATTAGTCGTGATGAATATCTTGATATTTTAGATGAAGAACAGATTGATGCTCGTCCTTGTACACTTTCAGATGTTGGTATTGTTCTGGAACAAACAGGTAATATTACTCATTTACCAGGCTTTGAAGAAGGCGGGTTTTCTGTTCAAGATGAACATGCTCAATTGTGTGCAACACTGTTACCCAACTTAGATGACAAAGTCATTATCGATGCTTGTGCAGCACCGGGTGGTAAAGCAGCTCATATCTTAGAGCGCTTCAATCCTAAAAAATTAATTGCGCTTGATCATGATGCTAAACGATTATTGCGTGTTTCAGAAAACTTGGAACGCCTTGAATTAAATGTTGATGCAACAGTTGAAATCATCACAGCAGATGCTACAACATGGGTGCCTAAAGAGTTGGTCGATTGCATCGTATTGGATGCACCATGTTCTGCTATTGGTGTTCTACGTCGTCATCCTGATATTCGCTTATTGCGTCAATCTACAGATATTCAGCAAGTGGTCGATCTGCAAAAGCAAATTTTAAAGCATATGTGGCAGCAGCTTAAAGTTGGTGGAACACTACTTTATATTACCTGCTCAATTCTAAAAGTTGAAAATGAACAGCAGATGGTCGAGTTTTTTGCTGAACATGCAGATGCTGAAGAAATCAAGATTGACGCAAACTGGGGAATAGAACAAATTCACGGTCGTCAATTGTTGCCTGAAGCGCATCATGGTGATGGTTTCTATTATTGCCGAATTCATAAAACGGCTTAAAAAATGCATTAAAAAAGCAGGCTAATTCGCCTGCTTTTTTTTTGACTCAAGTTTAAAGCGTATGGTGATCTTTGACTTCTTCCAGAACTTCATCCAGTTCTTCAGGATTTTTCATCAAATGTAGGATCGATAAAATCAACCCACCCCATAAAAATACCATTGAAATAATCATCATCACGATTGCAGAAGTATTCATTTTGACGCTCCTATCGATCTTTCATTTTGCTAAGGACTAAAGCAATAACAGCACAGAAAATCACACTGCCCCAACCAAAGAACATCAACATACTTGAACTATAGGTATCGTATCCATTTTTAATCAAGCTAAAAACGGTCATAGTTAAAGTGACCAGCAAAATTAAAGATGTGATTACAGTTAAAGTGAAATCCCAACCTTTACCAAGTTGCACAGTTGAAATACGATTCACATGATCTCGTAACTCCATCAATGCCGAACGTTTAAACCATGCTATCGAAATAATTGACAATAACGCACCACCAATAATCCCAATGTTATTGATAAAGTGATCGACGATATCCACCAGTTTAATCGAGTTCACACTAGAGAATAAGAAAATTGAAACCAGTGCACTACCACCACCAATGATGCTTACGGCTTTTTTACGTCCCCATTTTAACTTGTCTTGCATCGCTGCAATCGGCACTTCAAGGATACTCACCATTGAAGAAATCCCTGCAACAAATAAAGAAGAGAAGAACAGTAAACCGAATAAATCCGCACCAGTCCCTAAACTTGAAATGATTTTAGGGAAAGCAATAAATGCCAAGCCGATACCACCACTGACCACTTGATCTACAGGCTTGCCTGCTGAAAATGCCATAAAGCCCAGTGCCGCGAAGATACCAATACCCGCAAGGATTTCAGTAGACGCATTGGCAAAACCAACAATGAGGCCCGAGCCTGTTAAATTGGTTTTTGGTTTAAGATACGAGGCATAAGTCACCATGATCCCAAAGCCAACAGAGAGTGAAAAGAACGTATGACCAAATGCTGCAAGCCATACTTTATAATCCCACATTGCTGCCCAGTTCGGTGTAAAGAAAGCATTTAAACCTTGGACCGCTCCTGGTAAACGCAAAGCTTGAATAACAAGAATAGTAAACAGAATAAACAGTAGAGGCATGAAAATTTTATTGGATAATTCAACCCCTTTTTTCACACCACCAAATAAGATGATCAGTGTTAATGCCCAAATTCCCACAATTGGCCAAAATAAATGACCAACAAACTGAAAATCAAAACTTGTTGATTTTGAAGTTTGTAAATAGGTATTGAAGAAGAAGTTTTCAGGATCACTTCCCCACAATTGACCTACAGAAAAATAAACATAACTGCCAGCCCATGTCAGTACGCTGGCATAATACAAACCAATAATGATACAGACACAGACTTGCCACCAACCTAAAGTTTCACCCCCTTTAAATAAAGCACGATAGGCTTTAGGAGGTGAAGAATTACTTTTATGCCCTGTCGCATAGTCTAAAAATAACAGTGGCAAACCTGCAGTGATAAGTGCAATTAAATATGGAATTAAAAAAGCGCCACCACCGTTTTCATAAGCAATGTAAGGGAAGCGCCAAATATTACCTAAACCGACAGCCGATCCAACAGCTGCGATAATAAAACCTGATCGTGATGTCCAGTTTTCACGAGATTCTGTCATAAAACACCTAATTCTGTAGATGTCCTCAAATGCTGCTTTTTTTCATTGTGATCTGCGAGCAAAAGAAGTACCAATTTTAAATTTTGTTGTTTGAATAAAACAGCACCTTTTGGGTCCTTTGTTATTATTCCAAACCAGTAACTTTGCAAACTTCTCGGTTAAAGTGCATCAACAAAATTACTGTTTAATGTTGTAACAATACTCGTTTTGTAGCGCTTTTTCTGTAATTTGTGTCCATTTTCCCATGTTTTTTTTACTTTTCATCACACATGGTTAATTTTTAGCTATTTTGCTTGGAATTGCCTATTTCTAATTGACCCTCTTGGGTAGTCGATAATGCCCAATGATTTTATATTCATGCAAAATATCATTTTCACGTGTTCCAGAACCAATGTTATGAATAACCAAAGGTGTTTTTGATAACATTGTGGTTTTATTTGAAATGATACCAATGTGGGTTAAACCTTTACCTAAATCCCATGCCACGATATCACCTGCTTGATGCTTTTGATCATTCACTTGATAACCTTGCCGCTGAAAATAGGTCATGATATTTGGAACCCGTCGATGATCAATATTTCGATCGGTTGCTTTTAAACCCCATTTTTGTGGATATTTTTTAAAATTGGCTTTCATATCTTCATGAATACGTTGTTGCAGATCTATACCTTGATGGCGTAAGGCGCGAATAACCACGTCTGTGCATACGCCTTTGATCAATGGAACATCACCCATTGGATAGGACAATTGAGTATAAGCAGGATCATAATAAAGAGTTTTCCAGATCTGAGAACGTGCATCATTTACCAATTTTTCAGATTGAAATGCCCAAATTTGCACACTCTGTAAGCAAAGCAAAACTATTAAAAATAATGAATTGAAAAATTTTATTATCATTTTTTAACTCTATATATAAAATTCAAAGAAATAAGGAGCCGTAGCCCCTTAGAATATTAACTTATTGTTTGATCACAAGTAAGCGCTCTTCCTGCATATCACCAATTGCAGACTGGATCCCCTCACGACCTAAACCCGAATCTTTCACGCCACCATATGGCATATTATCAACTCTGAAGGTGGGTATATCATTGATAATTACCCCGCCCACATGTAGATGATCCCATGCATAAAGCATCTTATTGAGATTTTGAGTATATACACCAGCTTGTAAACCAAAGCGACCTTGGTTAATCAGTTCGATACCTTTCTCAAATGTTTTATATTTTTCTAAAATTGCCACAGGGCCAAATGCTTCATTTTGATAAATTTCAAGAGATTCATCGACATTTTCAAGCAAAGTTGGCTCGAATAAAACCCCTTTTAAAGTGCCACCAATTAAGATTTTCGCACCCTTTTTCTCCGCTTTATCTACCCATTTTTTTAAACGAATCGCTTCCGCCTCCTTGATCATTGGGCCCACTATCGTGGTTTCTACATGTGGATCTGCAGCAGATACTTTTTTCAATTTTGCTAAGATTTTTTTTCTAAATTCTATATAAATATCAGCATGGACTAAAATTCGTTGCACACTAATACACACCTGCCCCGCATGCCCATATGCACCACCAATCACTCGATCAATCAATGCATCACTTATTTCTGTATCAGGTTCAATTAAAACAGCTGCATTACCACCCAATTCGAGGGTTACTTTTTTACGACCAGCACGTGCTTTCATATCCCAACCCACTTGATCAGAACCGGTAAAGCTGAGCAGCTTAAAGCGATCATCCGTCACTAACACATCAGCATGTTCTCGTGGACAAGGCAAAATTGAAAATGCGCCTTTTGGTAAATCTGTTTCAGCCAAAATTTCTGCGATTTTTAATGCGGAAATTGGTGTCAAACTTGCTGGCTTTAATACAAATGGACAACCCGCTGCAATTGCTGGTGCAATTTTATGTGCTGTTAAATTCAAAGGAAAATTAAACGGACTGATCAGAGACACTGCACCAATCGGCACATGTTGTACCATTCCCCGATATGCAGAAGCCGCAGCGGTTACAGCCAAAGGCATTAAATGACCATCATTGATTGTGGAGACTGCATCTGCCGCTAGCTGGAAAGTATTTATCAGCCTTTCAACCTCAGCTGCTGCTGCAAGTTTAGGCTTTCCACCTTCGATAATTAAAATTTGGGTTAATTCTTCACGAAGCTCTTTAAAGCGCTGAACACAATGTAACAGTATTTTTTGCTTCTGAAATGGCTTTAAAGCAGCCATTTCTTTCTCAGCTTTCACGGCTGCGCTGATGGCTTTTTCTAAAATTTTTGCATCCGCTAAAGCCACTTTTGCATAAATTTTCCCCGAAAATTTATCATGAACTTCAAGCCATTGTCCTGATTTAACCGCTTTATTGGCGACATAAAGTGGGAATTCAATCACTGCTTGATCAATAGAATCACTCATCCTACACCCTCGATTTAATCTTTTTAATAATGCAAAATTTGATAAACCCCTATATCATGCCTTCTGTTAATACAGTATTGAAATGTATTTAAGTAACAAAAATATAGGATGAAAAATTATTTCATCAAGAAGGACATATGAAATCTATTCAATTACCCTTATTTATCGCTGCATTAGGTCTAAGTTCATTTGCTCAAGCTGATTTTATTGGTTTAAAAGGTGATGTGAATTACTGGTCTTACAATGGAAAAATTGAAAATACTAAGCCACTAAATGGTAATAATGATATTGATCGTGATAATGGCATTCAAGCTTCGATTGCTTTTGAACATCCTGTTCCTCTTTTACCGAATGTAAAAATTAAATACACCAATTTAGATAGCTCAACTAACAATAATGATGGTGCATTTAGCTCAAATACAATTGACCTTACTAATACTGATTATATTTTATACTATGAAATACTCGATAATATTGTTAGTGCAGACATTGGTTTAGGCTTAGCAAATATTAATGGTGATTTTAAACAATATGATGCAATTCAATCTATGGATTATACGATGTCTGGTAATTTACCTATTGCTTATGCCTCTATCGGTGGGAAGCTCCCATTTATAGGTTTAAGTACCAAAGGAGAAATTATCGTTGGTAGTGATGGAGATGCAACACTGACAGATGTACAAGCAGAACTTCAATATAATTTTGTGCAAAGTTTACTTTTAGACCTTGGTGCTAAAGTAGGATATCGCTATATGAGTATTGATGCTGATAAAGATGACATCAAATATAAATTAGATTTTAAAGGGCCTTATATTGGTTTAAATGCCCATTTTTAATAGAAAATATCCGTTTATGATCATGTAAGCTTTTTCTTACATGGTCTGCCGATTTATGCGTATAGGCAGAACAGCTAAATTTTAATATTATAAACACATCAGGAAACAGGAAGTTTCCATTAAAAACAAGAATAAGATAGGACGATAACGCAGGATAGCGAAAGGTACGACAGGAGTTATACCTCAGAACCAATACAAAAAACCTCAGGCATGGATGTCTGAGGTTTTTTATTTTGAATAGACTAAAACAATTAAAGTAAAAGACTTACCACTTCATAAAAGCCATTCCGTCAATAGCATCAATTTGAATCAGTTCAGTTTGTTTTTGAACCAGTTTAACCGCTTCATGCAAACTTATTGTTTTTGTATAAGAGCCTTTTTGATCAGGAACAGGAATATCTGCATCTAATGAATAATCATCATTGACGATAAACTGTAAAGTACGATCATTTTTATCAACGATCCCTAAAAAGTTTTCTGGTCTGATTAACACAGATTGCATTATTTCTATGATTTCATCGATAGATGCATACTGATTTTGAGTGGGTAAAACCTCTTCACCATCATAATCTGTAAAGAAAAATTGGAAAATCAACATATTATTAACTGTTTTTATCGTAATACTTTAATTTTTAGCATAAAGAAACGACTGGTTCAATAGCTCAACTCTTTCTATATCTTCACTTCAATGATGATCATGATGAGAAATACAGAAAATAAGTTCAGTTTCATCAATGCATAAGCTTAATCATTGATCAATTAACTTAATATAAATAGATCTCTTTCATTATTCCAATAAACACCACGCATAAAAAAACACCCCAATCTCGCTAG
>NZ_WJYH01000086.1:0-10190 GCF_009668065.1 Acinetobacter sp. RIT698 | reverse complement strand
AAATAAAGGACATAACATGTTCATTATTTGATAATAGATAAAAAATTAATTATTGCTTTTTATCCTTCTGCATTTTTCCAATAACTTCTCTAGAAACATATTACTTTCCAATATAGTCATCAAAATGATTGATTTGAATACGCTCCAGCTTCAAATATTTTATATTTAAAATTTTAGCATTTTCTTGATGCTGCCCAATCGCAAAACCTAGACATTTTTTACTCATACTGTCATTTGCATCAGCCAATCCACTGAACATGAGCAATGGTAAAGAGTCTGTTGACAACTCATCTACGTTTGCGACTACGTGTGTTTATTAGGCGTTAGCAGGCACAAAATACGAAATTTAGTCATTCCAAATGATCAGAAACATCATTTCACAAGCTAACACGTAGCGGCAAAAACACGCTAGTCACCGCTACGCCTTGCGCTGCAAACAAAGCAGGGCTTTGTTCTTGCTCAGGTAGCAAAAATAAATTCTGCTGAGTGGAGGTGTTCTTTAAGCATTTGTTTATTGAACTCGCCCATGATATTGTTCTATACAATAAATAGTTTTGTCATAGGTCAATGTTGTGCTCAAAGAAATTATTTCAGACAGACTGAGTGAAATTAAATTAACGATTGAGAAAGCCTGCCTCAAGGTGAATCGAGATCCTTCTGAAATCAGATTATTGCCCGTCAGTAAGACCTTTTCAGCAGAACATGTCCGAGCAATTCACGCTCTAGGATATGACTGTGTAGGGGAAAATAAAGTTCTTGAAGCCAAGAGTAAATATGAAGAACTAAAACAACTTAGCAATTTAAAATGGGTGCTGATTGGGCATCTACAGCGCAATAAAGTGAAATATGTAGCCCAATTTATCAGTGAATTCCATGCCTTAGATCGCGTCGAACTTGCTTACAAACTGAATAGCGCCTTAGAAAAAGAAAATCGGGTTATGCCTGTCTTTGTCCAAGTCAATACATCAGGCGAAAGCAGTAAATATGGCATTCAGCCTCACGAGCTAGAACATTTCATAGAACAATGTCTGCCATTTACCTACATAAAAATCGTTGGATTGATGACTCTGGCAATACATAGCCATGTCCCTAATGAGGTCAGGCAGTGTTTTCAGCTTTTAAGAACCCTAAGAGATCAAATTTCAAAAAAGCACCCAGAGATACAACGGCTTTCAATGGGCATGTCTGGAGATTTTGAACTTGCGATCGCTGAAGGTGCAACAGATATCAGGATTGGACAAGCAATTTTTGGCGCACGTTCCAAACCAGACAGTTATTACTGGCCTACTGAATAGAGCATCACGATGAAAACTCATTATCAGATCAATATATATCGAGAAAAAAAGTTACTCGGTACTTTTACACCCAATCATCTTGCTTCACAAAATTCGATTCAACAACTCATCGCAACATTAACAGCAATTGATCCTATTGACGTTGAGTTTGTACAAGTGACTGAAGATATGCGTGTTCTTATTTATCAAAATGGTCAGATGAGAACGTTGTCCTCTCAATACTCTTATCAAAATACAACTGCTGATTTAGTTTTTCAACAGAATGAAGAGTCATCTAATTCAGTTTGATTCATAGCACTGATCCACACTTATTTCACCGAGAGACAAACATGAACATGATAAAACACCAAGTTATTAATGTGATCCAATTTTTAAGTTTTGAGGATACCGGAAGCTTTAGCCCCGTACTTAAACAGATGGGCTATGACATTTGCGTTTTTCAAGCAGGTGTAGATGACCTAAGTACTATCTTACAAGAAAAGGACCCGCTTATCATTCTTGGCGGGCCAATCAGTGCATATGACTTAATCACCTACCCTTATCTAAAAGAAATCATTGTGGGATTGAAGCAACGATTAATAACCAATTATGCAACTTTTGGTATTTGTTTGGGTGCTCAACTGATTGCAACTGCTTTAGGTGCAAGAGTATATCCCGGCCATATCAAAGAAATAAGATGGGGGCGTTTATCCTTGAGTGCTCAGGCATTTGCATCACCTTTAAGGTTTCTTGAAGGTATACACGTTTTACATTGGCATGGTGATACATTTGATTTGCCGACTGTTGGCACGCACTTAGCTAGCTCAATTTATTATCCAAATCAAGCATTTAGTGTAGGGAGTAATATTATGGCATTACAGTTCCATGCTGAAGCCGATCCTAAACAATTTGAAAGATGGCTCATCGGTCATAGTGATGAATTAAAGCAACATAAGATAGATATTCTGGATTTAAGACTTGAGAATCAATATTATGGCAATATACTGGCAGACAAAGCAAAACTTGTACTTGAAGACTGGTTAAATAACTTGATCAGGTTTTAAAGTAAATGATTGGATCTATATGGCTGAAATTAAAGGTAAAACATCTCAGGACATTCAAAATAGTATTCGAGAACTTATTCAGAATGGGATTTTGAAGGAGGGGGAATTATTACCCAATATTCGTGCTTTAGCCACTGAGCTGGAAGTAAATCGTAATACTGTCGCTGCCGCCTATAAAGATTTAGCCTTAATGGGGATTGTCATATCCAAAGGCCGTGCAGGTACCCAAGTCCGTAAAAATCCACAAATTAATAGTTTTGAAAACCTTCAAAAAACAAATCAAACATTTTTTGACCTCGCGCATGGAAATCCATGCCAAGGTTTTTTACCTCAGCTACATGACATCAACTTTAATTTTAGTGCACCGTATTTATATGGTGACAGTACCAAGCTTCCAGATTTGGAGACCTTTGCTCGAAATGAAGTTTTTGCTGACATCAGCCATAAAATTGCTGAAATTGAATTTACCCATGGTGCGGTAGATGCAATTGAAAGAATTCTCAATGCACATTTAATCCAATCTGACAGTATTGCGATTGAGCAACCAGGTTTCATTACCAGTATTCATACTTTACAGGTGAATCGCTTTAATATGGTGTTTTTCCCAGTTACAGCACATGGCTATGATATTCACAGTATAAGAAAAGCACTAGAGCAAAAAGCCAAAGCAATTGTCATTACACCAAGAGCGCAGAATCCGACCAGTTATAGTCTTGATGCTAAAACGGCACAAGAATTACATCAGTTATTTTCTGAATACCCTGATGTACTCATTATTATTGATGATCACTTTTCATTACTTGCCACAACACCTTATTATCATATTGTGCCTGAATCTACCAGACATTGGGCGGTGATAAGATCTGTATCAAAATTTTTAGGTCCAGACTTTAGATTTGCATTTATCAATTGTGATCCTCAGACTGCGACCAGACTAAGGATGAAACTAAATCCAAACTGTACCTGGGTGAGTCATATATTACAAAAGATGATATTTTCGCTCATGACATCGGACAAAGTTCATCAATTAATGAATAAAGCAAAAATACATTATCAGACAAAAAATCAAGAAATCGTTAAAAAATTATTGGATCAAAACCTTCTAGATCTAGGTTATTGTGATGGTTTAAATCTATGGATCGAACATGAACAAGCTCAGGAAATAGCCTATCAACTCGCGCTAATGGGATGGAAAGTCAGACTTGGAAAAGAGTTTTCATTAGGCCAGGATATTAAAGGTATCCGTATCACCACTTCTGAATTAGATGAACAAAAAGCGATGGACCTACTCAATGATTTATCATTTATCTTAACTAAAATAATGACACTCTAAAATTTATGCTTTTCATCCATTATTTTTGCTAACGACCTTAAACTAAGGAAAAGTAGAAAACTAATTTCCTACTTTTCCTCATGAAAAAACATTGAATTTAAAAATCAGAAACCTGCCAATTTTAAACGATTGGCATGCTGACCATATAACGGAACGGGATCTGCACCAGCACCAGAGCCAGCAAGTCCCAGTATCTGATTGATCTCATCCAAATGGTTCTGAGGATAATTATCGCGAATGACATTGCCCAAATGAGATGAACATACTGGTACCAAACCGTCACTATCACTACCAGTGGTCAATTTGATAAATGCTTGACCAGCAAGCAACCCGTAGGATGAACCATCTAATAAATTTGTAAGTCCACCGTTACCTGACCATGAATAATAATTCACACCATTCACTGTGGCAGCTCCTGACCCACATTCAGTCACTGGAATACCTTGAGGGAAAGTGGCATTAAACTCACCAGCTCCAGCCTTGGTCAATCCTGCAAGTGCACTTAAAACATCTTGATCATATGTTCCACCATTACTAGAAGTACCACCCAGAAAGCTTTCTATACCTGTAAACGTATTGATTATAGCTCCGATAGTTTTATCAAAGCCTATTACACTGGCGGGTTTACGTATAAGTGTTTCCACCAAATCTGCAACCGGACTACCTTTATTTGAGCCCGCAATACCTGTTACTGACGCGATCAAATCAGGACGAACACCCGCAACATAGCGTACAGTTTGCACACCTTGGCTATGACCAATCAGGTTAACTTTTTCTGCACCTGTTAAGGCCTGAATCGTGAGAACTTGTTTAAGTAATTGTTCACCTCGCACAGCGTCAGAGTTAGCAGAAGATGTATTGGTGACAAATACATTTGCACCCTGACGGCTTAAATCCTGAGGAATTCTATCCCAGTAATTGACAGGTCCAATCTGTGAAAAACCGAATAAACCATGTGCAAACACCAACGGATATTTAGTTTTGGCATAATCTGTTTTTTTAGAAAACAGCCCCCAATCTGTTGCAGATGTTTGACTACAACCAGCTTGATCGTTTTTGATACCGCAATTTTGATAACTTGTAGTTACAATTGCTGAGCTATTAACCGATGTGAATATGATGGCCCCAAATACCAAGGCCGGGATTGCTTTCTTCATTGTTCAAGACTCCATATATTTGAACATTATTTTTGTATTACATTGATTTCTTGATACTTCAAAATATTTCCCTGAAAATCTCCTTGTCTAATTCTCAATGCTATATTTCTGTTATTGATCGTTTCCTCATTGCCTATTCAGCCACTTTTTTATTCGAATTAGCCTGCATCTGTTCAAAAGTCTGTGCACGGATTCGTTCTTCTGGGCTACTAAAAGATCTATTGCGTAATTCATTTATTGCAGCCTGTTGTTGAACCGCATCTTGCTGACTCGCCGTAATTTGTGCCCTTGCTGCAAGATAACTATCCACTTTTTTTTGCCACTGGCTTTCCTGTAAATCAACCTGAGTCAGGCGATCTGCTGCCGCTGCACCCACTAATTTTTTACGCATCTCGTACAGCTCACTCGCTGAACCTCCACGTTGATTAATTTCAGAGGTCAATTCCTGTAATTGGTTGTATTGTAAAATCGGCTGCATACTTGCTTTCAGGTCTTCTGGCTGTTCATTCAGCAATGCTGCACTTTTTTCTGCCTTCTGATCTGTGCTTAAGCGTTTATCATTATTGATCGCGTATTGTGCGATTGTATATTGGTCATAGCTTTCTTCTTGCGCAAAAAATACATCTGCTTCTTGTGGCGTAAAAATCTGTCTGCGAAGTTTAACCATGGCTGACGCAACTGTTTTAAAGTCCTTTGCACTATTGGACTGTGCTGCAGGTAACTTTTCACGCTGATGTAGATAATCAATATACTTACCAAGTAGTTGGTAAGAATAAGGTTGAGCAGTCGTTGGTAGAAGACCAGCAAGGTATTGACGAATATCAGCAACAATACTGCTTTCCGTTTTTTCACCAATACTTGAAAGAAAATAATCGAAGCAGTCACGAATTCCACGAGATAAAACCAACTGCCCTTTAGTATCAACCTGTAAAGGACAATTCACCTCTGTTCCTCTTAGTGATGGTGCCAACTCAGGCATAACACCATGAAACTTTAAGACTTGTTGATTAGTATCAGAAACTGACGCAACAGTACTTACCGATTGCTGATTTTGTAACGCGGAGTCTGAACTTGATGGGGCTATTACAGTATTGGTTTCTGGTTTTAAATACCATACTATTCCAACAAGAAATAAGACAACCAACAGCAACAACAGATGTTTTTTATAGTGGCTTATAACGTCCATGTTATATCTCTTTTTCAATATTTTATTATGCTTTTCACAACCTCAGATTTTCCGATATTTCGCAAAATCATTAACCAGCTAAAAAGGTAGCTGCTCCCTACAAAAAACATGTACCGATATAATCATAAGTTTTAAACCCATTCGCTACTCCATAAAATTATTATGTTCATATTCAAGTGATCTAGCTTTTCAAGAAGTTTCATGGCATAACTATTAAGAGCGAATTAATAATTGATACTTTTGGTCAGTCAAAGCTTCTTGCAATGATTATTAGACATAAATCACAAGCTAACAATCACCAAGAATGCAAAGTTTTTGCAGAAACAGTATTTTTCTCAGAATTCCAAAAATATGCTTAGTTCGTTTTCAGATACTTTTTTTGATATCTATCGGTTATCAGGTATAGCAGGCAAAATCCATAGTATTTCAACTCTTTTACCTGGAGAAATACTAGAATTTTCCCCAAATCATGGCTATATACATATTATTCAGAAAGAAAAATGCCTTTTAACAATGAACGATCTGGAACATCATCTGGAATTGAAACATTGCGACATAGCTGTGGTTTTACCTGGTAACTTTCACAGTATAAGCTTGAGTACAGATGCATTTCAGGATGCTAAAATCATCACCTGTACAATTGATTTTTCAGGTATTTATGGCTCAGCCATTGCCGAGGGTTTGCCTGCTTTCATTCACGTCCCTTTTACCTGCAAAGCCACAAATATTATTGCGGAATGGGTTCCAATCACTGTTCATGCAATTCAACAGGAACTTAAAGCACCTTCGATAGGCAGTCAGATTATGCTGACCAGAATTATTGATCTTTTATTTATTTGGTCAATTCGTTGTTGGCTTAGCACTGTTGAACCGAATCATAGAAGCTGGATTTCAGCATTACAGGAACCGATGATCAGTAAAGCCATGTCTTTAATGCATAATCATCCGCATTTTGACTGGACTGTTGAAGAACTTGCTAAGTGTACTAATTATTCAAAATCAAGCTTTTACAAGAAGTTTACTGAATCTGTCGGGACCACCCCAATACAATATTTAAAATCGCTGAGAATGCGATTAGCCAGTGAATTGCTATTAACCACGCAAAAAAGTATTTTTCATATTGCTGAGCTTGTTGGCTATTCCTCTCAGGCTGCATTCAGCCGAGTATTCTCCCAAACATTTAACTACTCACCTTCTGAGTTTAGAGAATCCTTTAAAAATAATCCTGCACAGGAGTAAAACACAACTGCGCTTATTAACAATGTATTGTGCAAAATTGTTAAATCAAAGTATTTTAATAGTTAGCTTTAGTATTCATTTAAGTCTGCTTCGGAATCTGGCATGCCAAATTTGAGTTCATCACCAACTTTGGCGATTGCGTGAATAGCGGGTAGGAATTTTGCACCAATAACTGTTAATTTGTATTCTACAGAGGGTGGCGATGTCGGGATTGGCAGACGTTGTATAATTCCTTTACTTTCCAAATGACGTAGACGTTCTGTCAATACTTTTGCAGTAATTGATGGCAAGTCAGCTCTTAACTCGCCAAATCGACGTGGTCCAGCACTTAAACACCAGATAATTTCTGCAGTCCAAGCGCCCCGTAGCAGTGCCATACTCTTACTCAAGGGACAGACATTATTTGGCGAAGGCGCACGGTTTTTTCGTAGCTTTAGACTCAAAGTTTCCTCCATTCATTCTTGAGATTTTCTCTGAGACTTCCTATTTATTCATATATTGAATATTAATTCCAAGGATGATATTCCACTGACATACTATGCTGAAAATATGCGCAAGCTGCAACCTGATGATTATCGTGAATCTGACTTATACCTGTTTTCGATGATTCATTCAGGTCTGTTTAACAAGTTGCAAGCGTTGCTTGTTGTTCTTAGAAGCGCATCTTTCACTTGGCAGGATTGATTATTTTTTTAAATATTAAAGCTACATTCAATTGTGGTGTATTAATTTTAAAATACTTCTCAAGATATTCGCGAAATTCATCTTCGCTTGTGAGCTCTTTTTTTATTGAATGATTTTTACCATGGATCTTTACAGTCGTTCCACTTAAGTTTATTCGTTCATCTGGAGTAACTGCAGCAAGCATCAAATGTTGAGTAAATATAGAATCTGGTGATGTTGCAATATACCAATTGGCAATCACAGCATCCGACTCCGAGACTTTCTGTTCTGGATCAAGTGCATAAATATTGACCCACTCATCACGTATATAAGCTTGAAGCATAATCTTCACACCTGTCAGGGCACTTTCAGCAACACCACTGTCTTTTACATCAATAAAACGGAAAGCTTCATGCGGTGTATTCTGAATTTCCCCGAGCTTATCCAGTGAAAGAACGGCAGTCGGAGTCGTTCCACCAAAACTGGGATCAAATAAATATAATTTATCCACCAGTTTTACCACAGTCACCAGATGAGTACGAATCGGAGCTTCTATAGGTTGAGATTGATAATATACGCGCCCCAAAAGATTAAAAGCCTCATATCCCAGTTCACTTAATACTGTTCTAGTCAGCGTACTCTGTTCCAAACAATAGCCTTCTCGTCCTTGATCAAGTAATTTATCTGCGATCTGTGATAATTCCATAGACACGTTATCACCAAGAAAAGAAGAAATATTTCCAAACGGGATGCTGGTTACATGTAGAAATAACAACTTTTTTAGACTCTCAAGCGTAGGTAAATACTCACCTTCCACGCCCAGTTTGGTTAAATATTTCTGTGAAATTGATAATTCTGAAGACATCGCTTTACTACCTTATAAATCATAAAACTAGAATTTATTTGATTTTACAAAATCAGTGAATTTAATCGGATCTCGCCCCAGAACCTGAGTAACACCTTTGCCGATACTTTCATTTCGCCCATCTAATATTTCAAAAAATGCCTGCGCCATATGTTCTGCAATAAAATTATCCAATCCTGCATTTTGCAGATATTGTTTATATGCTTTTTGATTAAGATATTGATACTGTATATTTCGCTTAAGCTTTACTCCGATAGCATTCACCGCTTCTGCAAAAGTCAATAACTCTGATCCTGTGACTTCATAAATTTTGCCGTTATGTAAATCATCAGTCAGACATTCAACCACAACATCTGACAAATCCTCCAAGTCAACGAATGGTTCTTTTACAGTATCTGCCATAAACGTCACTTCGCCAGATCTTATGCCATGTAGAAAATGACCTTCACTGAAATTTTGGTTAAACCATGCTGAACGAATGACCGTCCAATCAAGTTCAGCCTGCATTAAAATTTTTTCACACTTTTCAACAGATGCTTGACCTCTGCCTGATAATAATACAGCTTTGGAAACAGACTGATTCATCATTTCTGTGATCAATCCTTCAATCTGTTGTTCTGCTCCTGACATTGAAGTATCTGGATGAACAATGTAAACGATTTCAATATTCTTCAGTGCTGGGCCAAATGTACTGCTATCATTCCAATCAAAATACCGTTCATTTTCTACATGCGCATTGATGGTACGAGTAGTGACAATTGGATTAAATTTATGCGACTTTAATTTCTCTACGACGCGTCGTCCATTTTTGCCTTTTCCACCGATGATCAGAATATTCTTGGTCAAACTTTTCATAGATTACCACTTCATTAATTAAAAAAATTACTAGATTCTAGATGCTGTTTAACGAAACAGTGCATATTTAACTACATGAAAAATTTCATCAAATTAATAATAAAATTCATAAGCTAAGGAGCCTTTTGATGTAGTTATCACTGTACTTACTGTCTACATTGAGCGATCTCAGTATGCGCAAAGCATGATCCAATATGAATAGAATTACAGAAGACTTATACAAATCTATGGTATCCATTTGGAAACGGGTTTAATCACAAAATCGCTAAAAATTGCGCACAATATCCACGGTAAAAAGCCATTAGCTCTGGTCTAATTTAATTTTTTTTTGAAATTCGCGATTGCTCATCTGAGTGTTTTTTTTAAGTGTATTTTCTCAGTGACACATGAAGATAGTCAGTCAATCAACGCATAAGAATTGATTATAAAAATCGTATAATTTTTACAATTATTTATGCAAAAAAAATTGATTATTTAAATCATTATGATATCGTCCCATTATTTAATTTACTTTGTCACATGACAAAATAAATTAAATAACATCCAAATGATTC
>NZ_WJYH01000085.1:0-10369 GCF_009668065.1 Acinetobacter sp. RIT698 | reverse complement strand
GCCCTGCGGGACTTGAACCCACGTCTGTCGCTTAGGAGGCAACTGCTCTATCCAGTTAAGCTAAGGGCACAATAAGTAAATAATTTACCGTATATGCATATGAAAAAAAAGCTATTATCGAAATAATAGCTTTGGGTTAGATTTATTTTTCTTCAGTCTTTATTTCATTTGGATTTAAAATATCAAACAGGACTAACATCAGGGTAATCCATACAGGAATCATCAACACGGATTCTTTAAATCCTTGATCCCACATGATATATAAAACGATACCAATAAAAATAATTACAACGAAATTACTAACAGGTGCCCAAAGTGCAGGGTACTTGCTGGTTTGATTGGTCAAACGTAGAGCACGCTTAAACTTTAAATGGGTGAGTGTAATCATTAACCAGTTTAAAACTAAAGCGCCAACCACCACATACATCAAATGACTTAAAGCATCTTCTGGTAAATAATAATTTAAAGGTACACAACCTAAAATTAAAAATGCAGAAAGTAATACAGATGGAATTGGTACACCATGCTTATTGGTTTTGGTAAAAATTTTAGGTGCATTGCCTTGTTTTGCTAAACCATAAAGCATACGGCTATTGGCATACATCCCACTGTTATAAACAGATAATGCCGCAGTTAAGATAATAAAGTTAACCAGATGAGCTGCCCAGGCAATCCCAATCATACTAAAGACCATCACGAATGGACTTTTATCTAAACCACCAAAATTCAACTGGTTCCAAGGCACCAAAGACAACAGAATAATCATCGAACCTACGTAAAAAATAAGGATACGTGGCACAACTTGATTAATCGCTTTAGGAATGGTTTTTTCTGGGTCTTTGGCTTCAGCCGCAGCCATACCAACTAATTCAATACCGCCAAAACCAAACATAAGGAAAGCCAGCATATAAAATAAGCCATCAAATCCATTTGGAAAAAAGCCACCATGAGACCATAAGTTTGAAAAAGCAATCCCTGAACTTACATCTGCGGTCAGAACCAAATAAATACCAAATACAATCATTGCAACAATAGCAGTGACTTTAATGATGGATAACCAAAATTCGGATTCACCGTAAAACTTCACATTTCCTAGGTTGACCAGTGTAATCACAACGAAGAAAAACAGTACAGACACCCAGTTTGGAATTTCAGGCCACCAATAATTGATGTATTTGCCGACCGCAGTTAATTCTGTCATTGCAACTAGGATGTACAACATCCAATAGTTCCAACCAGTTAAAAAACCAGGAAATTTACCCCAATATTTATTGGCAAAATGGCTAAAAGAACCAGCTACGGGTTCATGTACTATCATTTCCCCAAGCTGACGCATAATTAAAAAAACGATCAAACCACCAATGGCATAACCCAAAATAATGGATGGCCCAGCTTTTTCGATCACATGTGCTGAACCTAAGAATAATCCTGTACCAATTGCACCGCCCATGGCAATCAATTGGATATGACGATTCTTAAGCCCACGCTGTAATTGTGTAGACTCGTTGCTCAATGTGTACAACTCTATTTATGCGAATTTAATTATTGTAATAGATTGGTTACTTTTAGCCTAGTATGCGATAGATGTATGGAAAGGAACTGTGAAGTCAAAAAATAATATATTTAATTTTTTTATTAATTTTCAATGAAATAAGATTAATTTTAAATTTTCAAAGCAAACTGAATCTGTTTAATATTTAAGCTTTATGACAAGATTTATTTAATACTTAAGTCAATCCGTCAGTATTTTACTCAAAAAAAGGGTAGTATAAAACTGAATGAAGATTCATTATTTTAGACAACAAAGAGAATTGAAAGGAATACGATAAAATGAGCGCTGCACCACAAATCAAAATCCCAGCAACCTATATGCGTGGTGGTACCAGTAAAGGTGTCTTCTTTAAACTCGATGATTTGCCTGAACGTGCACAAATAGCGGGGCAATCACGTGATCAGTTATTACTCCGTGTGATTGGTAGTCCAGATCCGTATGGAAAACAGATTGATGGGATGGGCGGGGCGACTTCAAGTACCAGTAAAACAGTTATTTTAGCCAAGAGTTCACAACCAAATCATGATGTTGACTATCTGTTTGGGCAAGTGTCTATCGATAAAGCATTTGTAGATTGGAGCGGCAACTGCGGTAATTTAACAGCTGCTGTCGGTTCATTTGCAATCAGTAATGGTTTGGTTGCAGCTGATCGGATTCCAGAAAATGGTATTTGTACAGTTCGTATTTGGCAAGCCAATATTCATAAAACAATTATTGCCCATGTGCCTATTACTCAGGGACAAGTTCAAGAAACTGGTGATTTTGAATTGGATGGTGTCACTTTTCCAGCAGCAGAAGTTCAAATTGAATTTTTAGATCCTGCCGATGACGGGGAAGATGGTGGAGCAATGTTCCCAACAGGAAATGTTGTAGACAGCTTAGAGGTTCCTGAAATTGGTACATTTCAAGCAACTTTGATCAATGCTGGTATTCCTACAATTTTCTTAAATGCCGAAGAGATTGGATACAACGGAACTGAATTACAAGACGATATCAACAGTGATATAGCTGCATTAGCGCGTTTTGAAAAAATCCGTGCTTATGGTGCGGTAAAAATGGGTTTAATCCAAGACATTAGTGAAGCGGTTAATCGTCAACATACTCCGAAAGTGGCATTTGTATCGCAACCTAAAAGCTATACCGCGTCTAGTGGTAAACAGGTGGGTGAAACCGATACAGATTTATTGGTGCGCGCGTTATCGATGGGTAAATTACATCATGCCATGATGGGAACAGCTGCGGTCGCGATTGGTACAGCGGCAGCAATTCCAAATACCTTGGTGAATTTGGCTGCTGGAGGTGGTGAACGTGAGGCGGTACGCTTTGGTCATCCATCTGGAACACTTCGCGTGGGTGCACAAGCTTTAAATGAAAAAGGACAATGGGTTGTTAAGAAAGCCATCATGAGTCGTAGTGCGCGTGTATTGATGGAGGGCTGGGTTCGAGTGCCAGCAGATAGTTTTTAATCTTTTTGATGTGCTTTCAAATAGCATTTGAGAGATTTGATCGTTGAAATTTTAATAGCCTTGCATTCGCAAGGTTTATTTTTTTGTGATTTATATCAATAAAAGTACTAATTTTGTATTGTGTATGGCAAAATAGTTACAGTATTTTATCATACTTACTTTATGTGATAGCAATTCTGATGATTTGCTGTTGTAAAAAATTAATACATTAAATGCTGATTTCAATAGATTAAAAATTTATTGGCTTCGAGGTGGCGTATGGAACAAGAGTCTAAAAAACTACGAGATAGCCTTGAAGACATCAAAGTTTTTGAATATTTAAAAGATATTGACAAATTGCATCTGGTTTCTTTTATTTCACAAATTCCTTTACCCATCGCTTTATTTGATCAGGAAGCGCGGTTTTTAGGGGTAAATCAAAAATTTGCTGATATTTATGAAAGTGACGCGCTTTACTTGTTTGATAAGTTACTCAATACATTTTCGACCGTTGTTTATGCTCATTTCACTGAAGCAATGCGTTATTTCTCAAAAAATAAAAATTATTTTGAGCAAGAATTTTATGTCAAAGGAAAATTTTATCTTTCATATTTTAAAGCAATACGTAACCAATATGATGAGATTGAAACAGTTGTAGTTGTTTGCTCAGATATAACGCGTTTGAAGCGCCGTGAAAATGTACTTTTGCAAAATAATAAAAAATTGCACGACCATCTCTATTTAGATTTTGTCACAGGTTTACAGAACGCTTTTGCTTTTGAGCATTATTTAAATAAAATCTGGCAAAACAGTTGTGACTCGCATTTGTCATTTCTTAAAATTGATTTAGATAACTTTAAGCGATTTAATCAACTCAATAGCTATACTGCAGGTGATGAGGTCTTAATACAACTCGGTTCTGTATTAAATGAAGCGATTGCGCAAACTGAAGAAGCTGAAATTTTTCGTTTAAATTCAGCAAGTTTTGTTATTGTGATTGAACATCTTACTGAGTGGGCAGTGGTGACACTTGCAGAACGGCTTAAATTTGCAGTCACCAATGAAAAGATATTGTTTGGTAGTAATAATGAATATCTTACTGCTTCTATCGGAATCTATCATTTAGATCCACACAATCAGCCAACTGAGGTGGATGTCTTACAAAAATTAGAGTTTGCAGTACGTTCTGCCAAAGAAAAAGGCCGAAACTCACTGTTTTTATTAAAAAATGAAATATAGATGCCTTGCACTTATTCAAATGATTGGATTGGAATTAAAGGATGAGAATTATAGTGACTCATAGTAGAATGTTCTGACTCACCCAATTTACCAATGTATCTAAAATTACTGATTTTAGTTTTAGCGATTCGTACAAACCGAGGCAGATGTGACTTCTATTCCCAATGTTAATGCAGAAATTTTAAAACGAGCGCAAGTGCAAATTCAGCAAGATTTACAAGCTGCTTTAGATGCTTTTTCATTGCCAGAACCATTAAAATCTGCAGTGCATCATACGGTGATGTTAGGTGGAAAACGAGTTAGACCGGCTTTAAGTTATGCAACTGCACATTTACAACAAAATAATCCGAATTTTGCAGCCGTGCGTAGAGCTGCGGTTGCGATTGAGTTTATTCATTGCTATTCATTGGCACATGATGACTTGCCATGTATGGACAATGACTTGTTACGTCGCGGACAGTCAACTTGTCATGTGGCTTTTGGTGAAGATACAGCGCTATTAGCTGGTGATATTTTGCAATCGATGGCATTTGAGGTATTAGGAAGCCGTCTATTTGATCAAGGTCAAGCTGTTGAACAGGGCATTATTCTTAAACAAATGCAAATCTTAGCCACAGCAAGTTCAAAAATGGTATGTGGTCAGGTTTTGGATTTACAGGCTGAAGGCAAACATGTTGATCAAGCACAGTTAGAAAATATCCATCGCAATAAAACAGGGGCTTTAATCCAAGCTGCAATTATGCTGTCTGCTGTGACAATTTTTTCAGGTACAGATCAAGCCATTCCACAATTGCGTCAATATGGTCAAGCGATTGGTTTAGCATTTCAAGTACAAGATGATATTTTAGATGTGGTGTCTGATACTGAATCTTTGGGCAAAACTGCAGGCAAAGATCAACAAGTAGATAAGTCGACCTATCCTGCCTTAATGGGCTTAGAAAATGCCAAAATTTATGCGCAACAATTACATGACCAAGCATTTAAAGCTTTAGCGTATTTTGGCGAGGATGCACAGGAATTGAATCAAATTTCGCAATTTTTGTTGGCAAGAAAAAGCTAATTTAATTGAGATCAAATATTTTTTCCATGATGGATGTCACTGAGTCAATTTCTGCCTTAGGGATATAAATTTCAACATCACTGGAATTATTCCATCTGAACGAATTAACCAACAGCTTTAGGGTTAATCGTCCGTTCTCAAATGAATATTCGATGTCTCTGGTTTCAAATCCATATATTTGATCAGTATACTCAATGTAAATACTGCTTGGACACGCTAGTTCATCCCGACATAGGGTTATATATCTCGGGCCATCCTCGAACCAAAACGTAATAGAGCAAAGCCCATCATCTTCAAAGTCTTCATCTATCTGTATTTTATGTAATTTCATTTTAATATCGATCTTTAAATCTCGAATGCAGATGCAAAGAGAGGATTTTAAGTAACGCGAAATTTAACTATAGATAACGAAAAAATATGGATCAATTGTTCAACCTTAAAACTTAAGCGACATTTTTCACGTTAAAAAATAGGCAACCCATCGGCTGCCTATTTTTTAACGATTTTTACCGCGCTAAATTAGTTTCTACCCATCACACCACGAATAGTATTCATAATATCTGCTGGGAGTACAACAGTTTTGGCATTATTCGATTTGGCCATGTCTTGCATTGCTTTGACATATTGCTCACCGAGTAAGTAGGCAACAGGGATTTCTTTATCACCTACAGCAGAGGTCACCATTTCAATGGCACGCTGTGAAGATTCAGCCAATACAACCTGAGCTTCCGCATCACGGCGAGAGGCTTCTAAACGTCCATCTGCTTCTAAAATCGCCGCTTGTTTTTCACCATCTGCCTTGGTCACTGTTGCACGACGTTGACGTTCTGCAGCAGCTTGGGCTTCCATCGCTGATTGCATCGTGTGCGATGGTTGAATATCTTGAATTTCCACAGTTTTTAGTGTGATCCCCCAGTCTGAGATATCATCAGAGATCGCTGCTTTTAATTTTGCTTTGATATGATCACGTGATGACAATGCATCATCTAGATCCATTTCACCAACGATTGAACGGAGTGAAGTTTGCACCAAGTTTTGAATTGCCCAAGTGTAGTTTTCAATACCATACACGGCTTTTTCTGGTGTGGTTAAATTGATATAAGCCACAGCATTCATCACTAATACCGCGTTATCACGGGTGATGACTTCTTGTGATGGGATATCTAGAACAATATCTTTGGTGGTGACTTTGTAAGCCACTTCATCCACATACGGAATGACGAAGTTTAAACCCGGACTAAGTGTGGTGTGATATTTACCTAAGCGTTGTACGATCCATTTATAACCCTGAGGAACAATACGCACGCCTTTGAAAATGGTCACAGCGACAAATAGAAATAAGACTAAAACAACAATAGAACCAAAACCCATTTAATTTTCCTCTTTATTCTTCATTATTAAGATGATGAATGTAGTTTTACCACTAAATCATTACCTAAAATATCAGTTACTCGTACACGGTCACCTACTTGTACAGGCGATAAAGTACGGCAATTCCATTCATCAGAACCCAAAACAGGCATTGGAAAACGAACACGAATTTGATCATGGCTAAGCCCAGTTTGAATGACCATACCCGTTTGACCAATGGTTGCTTCACGAGAAAGCCCAGCTTTGGTTTTATCTACAGATAGAGGTTTAATGAATTTAAACCAAGCCACAGTGCAAATGATGGATAAGATAATCCAGCATACGACTTGCAGGGTGAAACTCATACTTGGGAATAACCACAACAAAATACTGACCACAACTGCAGCAATACCAAACCATAAAGCAGCAAACGCTGGTAATACAAGTTCGGATAGGATCAGCAATATGCCAAGTACAAACCAATGCCACGGTTCAAAAATAAAGTTCATACATCTACTCTAGTGATTATCATTGATATAGATGACGGATCATCTATATCAATGTAGCAGATCATTTTAGTGCTGCATATAAAAACGTGATTATTCTTGTTTTCAATTAGGATTGATTATCTGAATGCTATTGCGATATTAGAATTTTCCCCGAGGCGCAGGTTTTAAAGCAGCAGGTGATTTTTTAAAGTTAGTGATTGCAGTTTGAATGGCGATGATTTTGCCTTGGGCTGCTTTTTCACCTTCTAAAATTGCTTGGTTACTGGACTTAAGATCAAGCGTACCTAAGTGTCCAACTTTAGGTTGAATCACGATATTAGCCTGTGCCAACTCATTGTTAATACTTTGTTGCCCCATGATGTTAATGGTTTGGTCCAATAAGCCCCACATATTCATAGGTTGGCTACCACTTGGACGTGCAGAAATATCGACCGCAATCACGATATCTGCACCCATATCACGTGCAGTCTGAACCGGAATTGGGCTAACTAAACCACCATCAACATATTTTGTATTACCAATGGTTGCTGGCACAAAAACATTGGGGATACTACAAGAAGCGCGAACTGCTTGCCCTGCATTACCTTTAATAAATTCTGCTTTTTTACCATTGTCTAAACGTGTGGCAACTGCTGCAAAACGGATTGGAAATTGCTCAATCGGTTTATTCGCAACATTGCGATTGACATAATCTTGTAGTTTTTGACCAAGAACAATACCTTGGCTATTTAAAGTCAAATCACGCAAATCAGATTCTTTCAATTGCTGTGCGATCTGCTGCATTTGATAAGGTGTTTTACCACTGGCATAGATACTGCCGACAAAACTTCCTGCACTGGTTCCAGTCACAATTTTAGGTTTGATCCCATGAGATTCTAAAACCTTGAGCACACCAATATGAGCGAAACCTTTTGCACCACCGCCACCTAAAGCAATGGCAATAACAGGCTCACGTGCTTTAATCGCAGTGGTCTGAGTTGGAATTTTGGTTGTTTTGTCACAGCCAACAAGGGCTAGACCCAATAAGCCTATAAAACCAAGTTGTTTAAAACGCATGGGGTATTACTTTTGATCAAAATATATGTTGCACATCTGAACAGATTGTCTCTATTTTTTCTAGCCATTTTTCAATAGTTTTTGTAAAGGAATCGATAATAATTTAGGTCGTTTAGGTGAAAAGTTACCTTTAAAACGCGATAAAATTTCTGCTAAATCTTGCTCATAATCTCCTGTGGGTTGCAATGTACCTAAACAGTGAATTCGCTTTTTCTCGTAATCGAGTGAAAAAATTGCAATCGGTATATTGGCGCCCATTGCAATGTGATAAAAACCACTTTTAATTTTTTCAGCTTTTTTTCGTGTACCTTCAGGTGCAATGGCAATCCAAATTTTATCTTGTTGTTGTATAACTTTAACAATCTGTTGGGTGAGTCCATGCGGTGAATCACGCTGTACGGGAATGACACCAATCCACTCAAAAAGTGCTTTGAGAGGTGGCTTAAACAGGCTATCTTTTCCAAAAATTGTGACTTTAACACCAATACCTAACATGGCGAGGAAAGCATATAGACCATCATAATTCGAGGTGTGTGGTGCAATAAATACCACGGCTTTAGGTAAGTTGGGAAATTCACCCTCAAATCCCCAGCCTTGAACTAAGTAAAGGTTTTTAAAGATATTACGGCTGGTGCTGGTACCACGTTGGGGTACTTGATCTGGTATGATCGGAAAGTTTTGTGACATTGTATTTTTATATGACTGCTCTTGTATTGATTTTAGTTTTTTGCTTAATAGTGACTATCTGCAAAATGTAAATATTACAAAATTTGTAGATTAAAGCAATACACACAAGATCAAGTTAGGCCCATTTATATTGACATCGTTCGAGTTTAGATTGCATGCGACATACTTATTTGTTGTTATTTTCACTGTATTGGGCGCAGGGTTTACCTGTAGGTTTTATGACCCATGCCTTACCAGTGATTTTACGCTCACAAGGCGTGTCTTTGGCGCATATCGGCGGCTTTGGATTACTCATGGCGCCTTGGGCAATTAAAATTTTATGGGCGCCTTTTGTGGACAGTTTTGGACATGGTTCCAAAGGGCATTATCGAAGTTGGATTATTCCAACCCAAGTTTTAACCATTGCTATCCTAACCATTTTATCTTTTTTACCAATTCAATCCCTGAATGAACCGATCTATTTATTATTGTTTTTTATGGCTTTGCTCTGTATGAACAGTATTGGTGCAACCCAAGATATTGCAACGGATGGCTTAGCCGTTAGTATTTTAAAAGGGGATCAGCAACATATTGGGAATATGATTCAAGTCATTGGCTCTCGTTTAGGATTTATTATTGGGGGCGGGGCAATCCTATGGGTAATGGACTGGTTAAGCTGGCAAAGTACGTTTTTGATTTTGGCAGGAATTGTGGCTTTAAATACAATTCCTATTTGGTTTTATCAAGAACCTAAGCACTTAAAAAAGACTGCGTTAGCACATTTACAGGATGACGTTGCACAGCATTTTATTGAAAAATTTAAAACCTATTTAACTTATTTCTTTGTCAATAAAAAACTAAGAGCATGGTTCTTTGTGCTTTGTACCATCAAAATAACGGATGGCTTTACAGGTCCAATTACCAAACCTTTGTTGGTTGATCTACAGTTGAGTCTTTCTCAAATCGGCATTTATATCACTATGATGGGGGCATTTTCTGCACTATTGGGTGCAGGCTTGGCCAGTTTAATGCTAAAAAAACTACAGCGTCACCAAGCTTTAATCCTGTTTTCTATTTTGAAATTGATCAGTTTAGCAGGGTTCGTGTGGTTAGCAGCTCAATATGAACAATCGCACTTTGTAGCACCGTGGTTAATTTATTTGATTAATGCTTTAGAAGATCTGTTTGCTGCAATGCTTTTAGTCATAATCTTAACTTTAGTGATGCAATATAGTCGTCAAGAACATGCAGGTACAGATTTCACTTTTCAGGTCTCTATTATGGCAACAGTCAGTGGGTTGTTATATACATTAAGCGGCATGATTGGCGATCAATTGGGATATTTAAATTACTTAAGTTTGATTTTGGTGATTGGTATTTTTTGCCTAATCCCGATTATATATTGGATTAAAAAGATACGTTATTCATAATATTATGAACTTAAATTTTTATAATATGCAAGGTGAGTATTTAGTATATAACGCTATGATTA
>NZ_WJYH01000084.1:0-10881 GCF_009668065.1 Acinetobacter sp. RIT698 | reverse complement strand
ATTTAATACACAATCTACCGCTAGATAAAGAAAAAGAAGAATCATGGGATGTTGATTATTTTTTATCTTCAGAATTAATTACTTTTTTACGAAATTATAAAACAATCATATCCGCAAGAAAAATAGTATTTTTTATCTGTGGAGAGCTAAGTCCTAAATATATTGAATAAAAAGTATTGAATTGGAATCAGCACCATGAAATTGATAAAAATACTGATAATTACAATTTACTTAATGGCAGGAAGTGGTTGTAATACATCAATATTCGGTTATGCAAGCAATTAAATCAAGATATGAGGATATTCAACATACAACAATAAACTCAACTCAATTCTTGCGGATCAACATCTATGGTGACTTTCATCGTAGAGGGTTTGCTATGTAACAGCTGTTGCCACCATTGACGAATATAAAAATGCATTTTTGCCCGATCTTGAGAAAGCAAAACCACATGGGCTTGGTAACGCCCTGCTTTACGCTCCATTGGGGCTGGAATAGGTCCCCAAATATCAATTAAATTCTCTTCGGCAGTTTGTCTAAGGAGCTGCGTCATTTCAGTCAGAAACTTTAAATTTTCTTCCTGATGTTTTGAATCACAACGGATCAAAGCTGTATAACGAAAGGGTGGAAGTAGCGCGGCTTGGCGATCTTTTAAGGTTTGTTTGGCAAAGGTCCGATAGTCATTATGAATCAAGGTGTTTAATAACGGATGATCAGGTCTTAGGGTTTGTAAATAGACCTCACCTTTCATTTCACCACGACCCGCACGACCTGCAACTTGAATAATTAATTGCGCAGTACGTTCTGTAGCACGGAAATCCACACTCAACAAACCTGCATCAATATCCAAAATTGCCACTAAGGTGACATAAGGAAAGTGATGTCCTTTTGCCAGCATTTGAGTACCAAGTAAAATGGTCGGTTCACTTTTCTGGATTTGATCATAAATCTTTTGCCAACTACCAACCCGACTGGTTGAGTCACGATCTACGCGCAAGACGGGGAAGTGAGGGAACAGCTCATTCAAGGTTTCTTCAACTTTGGCAGTTCCCATGCCAATTGGCTTTAATTGTTGTTGATTGCATTGAGGGCAAGCATCAGGCATACGATTAATCGTGCCACAATGGTGACAATGTAAATGCTGATAAGGCTTTAAATGCAGGGTAAAGTGAGCATCGCAGTTGGGGCAATTGGCCTGCCAACCACAGCTTTCACAGATAAGCACGGGGGCGTAACCGCGGCGATTTAAAAAAATCAGAACTTGTTCTTTTTTCTCTAAACGTTTTTTTATTTCAGCAATTAAAACATCACTTAAGCCATGCTGTTTTTTTGCCACTTTTAAATCAATCAAATGCATTTTCGGCATGATTGCGGCACCAGCACGTTGATTTAACTCAATCCGTGTCAGCTTTTCTTGGCGAGCAAGATAATAACTGTCGATGCTTGGCGTGGCAGAACCTAAGATAATCGGGCAATTTTCTAAATGTGCGCGATACATGGCCACATCGCGAGCATGATAGCGAAAGCCTTCTTGTTGTTTAAACGAAAGATCATGCTCTTCATCTAAAATAATCAAACCCAAATGTGGCAAAGGTGTATAAATTGCAGAACGTGTACCTAAAATAATAGAGGCTTTGCCCGTTTGCGCATGCTGCCATGCTTGTAAACGTTTAGTGTCATTTAAGCCTGAGTGCAGTAAGGCAATATTGCAATGAAAACGTGATTGAAAACGACTGATGGTTTGTGGGGTTAAGCCGATTTCAGGCACTAAAACCAAGACTTGTTTGCCTTGTTTAAGTACTTCATGCATTACTTGCAAATAAACTTCGGTTTTACCACTCCCAGTTAAACCATCCAATAGAAATGCTTGATATTTTTTTTGCGCTTTTAAAATCGCTTGAATAGCTTTCTTCTGATCGTCATTTGGCGTGAGGGGCATCTGTGCCAATTGCACAGGTTCTGGCGTGACATTTTGTGGTTCTAAATCACAACGAACAATGTCTTTTTTCTCAAGGATTTTGAGTGTGGCTGTCTCAACACCACTTAGATTAAGAATATTTTCCTGTGTCCCTTTCGGGTGTAGCTTTAAAATTTTATAGGCTTCTTGTTGTTTTTCAGAACGCTTAACTTTGTCTTCGGCATGTAAGTCTAAAAGTTTCCAGATACGTGCCAATAAATTATAAGGTTTACCTTGGCGTAATAAGGTAGGTAACGCCGTTTGAATCACTTCACCGATGGGAAATTGATAATATTGTGATGACCATGTCAATAAACTTAAAACTTTACTGTCTAGAATGGCCTGTTCATCTAACAGTTCAGTAATGGCTTTGAGTTTAAAATGAGAATCCACTGGTTCATCAATCGGTACTTTCTTGACAATAACACCAATCAGATTTTGTCTGCCAAAAGACACTGCAACACGCGCACCGACTTCAGCTTGCGCATATTGTTCAGCGGTGACTTGGTAATCAAAGCAGTCATTCAAATAGACAGGAACAGCAACTTGAATACGATAAATCGTCTGTGGCGTAGCAAGGGTATTCGACATTTTTAATTTAGTGACTCATTAATTTAGTGAGGCTGTGATGAAATTGTTTCATGTCCAGATTCGGCTTGTGTTAGAGTGTAACAGTCATCTATAAACATGAATATGAATGATTTATAGGGTATGACGCAACAGCGTAATCAAAAAATTTTGGAAAACTAGAGCATAATAATGCCAGCATATCAATTTACTGCAATTGATGCTTCAGGAAAGCAGCAAAAAGGCGTGTTAGAGGGAGATTCCGCACGCCAGATTCGACAACAACTACGGGACAAGGAATTGATTCCTGTCACGGTGGATGCTGTTGAACAAAAAGATAAAAATAAAAGTTCAGGATTTTTTCAACGTAAATTCTCGGCTTATGATCTGGCTTTAATGACACGTCAACTTTCTGTTTTGGTCGCTGCTGCGATTCCTTTAGAGGAAGCATTACGAGCAGTTGCCAAGCAAAGTGAAAAAGTGCATGTACAAAATCTTTTACTTTCGGCACGTTCAAAAGTGCTTGAAGGGCACTCTTTGGCTCAAGCGATGCAACAAACAGGACGCTTTCCAGATTTGTATATTGCGACCGTTGCTGCGGGTGAACGTTCAGGACATTTAGATTTAATTTTAGATCAATTATCTGATTACACCGAAAACCGCTTTGCGATGCAAAAGAAAATTCAAGGTGCGATGATCTATCCAATCATCTTGATGTTTATGTCTTTTGCGATTGTGATGGGGTTAATGACGTATGTTGTTCCAGACATCGTTAAAACCTTTGACCAAAGTAAGCAAGCCTTGCCATGGATCACTGTGGCGTTAATGAAAGCCAGTGAGATTATTCGGCAGGCTTGGCCCTTTATGCTGGTGTTTAGTGTGGTTGGGATCTTTTTATTGATTCGATTCCTACGAACTTCTGCGGGGCACTATGCTTTTGATCGTTTAACACTCAGATTGCCATTATTTGGTAAATTATCTCGTGGTATAAATGCAGCGCGTTTTGCTAGTACCTTATCTATTCTTACCCAATCAGGCGTGCCATTGGTCGATGCTTTAAAAATTGGAGCAGCGGTGAGTAGCAATTGGGTGATACGAGATGCTGTTAATATTGCAGCAGAGAAAGTCACAGAAGGTGGAAATCTTGCAACACAATTGGAGCGTTGTGGTTATTTCCCACCGATGATGGTACAAATGATTAAAAGCGGTGAAGCTTCGGGTGAGTTAGATCGAATGTTAAGCCGTGCATCAGATATGCAGGATCGAGAAGTATCCTCATTTATTTCAACATTATTGGCTTTACTGGAACCCTTAATGTTGGTGTTTATGGCTGGTATTGTTTTGGTTATTGTGATTGCAGTCATGTTGCCAATCGTCAATATGAACAATATGATTTAAGCCAATTATTTTTATAAAGAATATAGAGAGTAAGCAGATGCAACGAAAGATGAATAGGACTCGTCAGTCAGGTTTTACCTTAATTGAAGTGATGGTTGTGATTGTTATTTTAGGCGTACTTGCAGCATTGATCGTACCCAATGTGATGGGACGTGGTGAAAAAGCCAAAGTTGACACCACTAAAATTGCATTAAAAGGTGTAGCGGGTGCTTTAGACCAGTATAAACTGGACAATGGGCGTTATCCAACAAGCCAAGAAGGTGGTTTAGATGCGCTTGTAAATCAACCTGCAACGGCTAAAAACTGGTTACCTGGTGGTTATGTTAAAGGTGGTTATCCGAAAGACAGTTGGGAAAATGATATTCAATATGTAATCCCTGGTTCTGAAGGTCGTAAATTTGATTTATATTCTTTTGGTGCCGATGGTAAACAAGGTGGTGAAGGAAATGATGCAGATATTTATTACCAACCTTAATTGAAGATTATTTAGGTTATTATTTATGGGATTAATCACTTCATTTAATCGAGTTAATAAATATTGAGTGAAGTGATAATCTTTCTTGTTTGCTAAAGTGTGTTTAATTTATTGAAATATAACATCTATTTAAAATAACGATGTTTGAGAGTTATAATAAGAATTATTCCCATATTTAATAGTTACAAGAAAGTTAAATTGTGTATAAAAATAGACTTTTTATTTAATTAAAAGCTTGCATAATAGTTCTCAGGGCAATCTGAATTGCTTAGGAGGATGAGATGAAAGCATTATTATTACCAGATGAAATCAGCCAATTTCATTGGACTATGCTCAAATCTGTTCTTTTAATTTTGAGCCTATTACCGATTAGCCAGTTTTTTCTCAATATTTGGCAAGTTGCCGATGCCAATAGCCAGATCATGATTGGTTTTATGGCGATTAGCGTATTTAGTGCATTATCTATTATTAGTTTTTATAATGCCTTAAATTTGACAGTATTTCAGTTAAAAACTGAATTCTCATCATTATTAGAACAATATTTAGTACGTTCATATCGTTATGTGCCAATGTTATTTTTAGCTGCAATGATGTCTTATTTGGTGACTCAACTTTAGTTGAAATATCATGGAAAACCGAGGGTATAATCCTCGGTTTTTTTGCACTACAATTTAATGATTCAGGTTTATTCAACTAAGTCGGCTGAACCAGGCTCATGGTGATTTTGCGCACAATAGGTAAGATAAACAGTAACACTGGAAAGGCAATCAGCCAAGAAATCCCCCAAGCTGAAAGCCATGTGTATAGCGAAAAATTCTCAAAACCCATGCTTCTGAATGTACTGATACATGAAACAATAAATGTCATGATAATAGACAGTAACAAAGGTAAAACAATCGCTGCATAGCGATGTGGAATCTTTTTAAAATTAAAATAAGATGATTTAGAATTTTGCATTTTTTACTCCGTAAACCAACAAACGCCAGTGCCGAACCAAAATATTAAAATCTTGATTTAAATAGCCCCAAGCCTTGTTGGAGATATGTTGGCACGTTGATTGACGTAAACGTTTACGACTTTATGATCAGCGAAAATAATTTAGCATAAACTTGAAAAAAATATAATAAAAAATGCGCCGAAAATATTTTCAATTTCGTTTTGATAGGGCTTGGATTGAGTCTGGATTGAACATGATTGTCTTTTTAACAGGATCATTTGTCTGTTTTGTATAAGGTTGATCGCTTTAAATTTATCTAAAATGATTTTATCTCTTGAGATGAATTGATAAAAATACGAGGACTCAGCAATGCAACAAATAGAATGGAATGATTTTCTTAAAGTAGAGTTACGGGTAGGAAAAATTATTCAAGCCGAAGTGTTTGAGAAAGCGCGAAATCCTGCTTATATTTTGCATGTTGATTTTGGTGAAGTGCTTGGTGTAAAGAAATCGAGTGCGCAAATTACCAACCTGTATCAACCTGAAGATTTAATTGGGAAGCTTGTGGTTGCTGTTGTGAACTTTCCAAAAAAACAAATTGGACCGATTCAGTCAGAGTGTTTAGTGACGGGTTTCCATAATCAAGATGGGCATGTGACGTTGTGTGTGCCTGATGCAAATGTGCCATTGGGAACAAAGTTACTTTAATCATTGAATCAAGCGCTTTGTTGAAGCTGACCTCATCTCCTTAAACCAGAGATGAGGGATTCAAACATTAACGTCTAGATTTAAAGCTAATATCGACTGCTTTAGGTCGATAGATCCAACCTAAAATTAATAATAAGAGGGATAGCAATAAAATAGGATAATCACTAAAGCGGGTGTACCAAGTTTCACCTTGCATGGCAGGTAAATCACCACGAAGCACAGCTTTTTGATCTACAGGGGCTTGTTTTACAATATGTCCATTGTGGTCAATAAATGCTGTTACGCCTGTATTGGTAGCACGAATAAACCAACGTCCATTTTCCTTGGCACGCATTTGCACCATTTGAAGATGTTGTAATGGGCCTGCTGTACCGGTGAACCAAGCATCATTAGAAACAGTCACTAAAAAGTCACTATTAATCGCATTTCGTCGAGTGAGATTCGGATAGGCCACTTCATAACAAATGGCTGCAGCTAAATCATGTCCTTTAATATTAAAAGGTTTCTGATTGGATGCACCTTGGGAAAATCCACTCATGGATGGATCATTTTGTAGCGCAGGTAACACCCAAGCCAATAATCCTGAAAGTGGAATATATTCACCAAAAGGCACCAGACGTTGTTTTTTATATAAGCCTGAAGAATCCGCGCCAGAAGCCATCATACTGTTGTAGTACATTGGATAGCCATTTTTCTGTGATTCTTTTAAGTCCCAATAAGGAATACCCGTTACCCATGCTGTGCCTGAACTTTTGGCTTGTTGATCCATCATATCCAAGAATTGTTGAATATCTGTTTGGAACAACGGAATCGAGGATTCTGGCCAAACAATCAGATCTCGGCCCCATTCAGTACGGCTTAAATTGACGTAAATTTCTAAGGTTTTAACCTGATATTCAGTCAACCATTTTAAATCTTGCGGAATATTGCCTTGAATCAAAGAAACGGAGAGCGGCTTTTCTGCTTTCGGTTGTACGAAAGTGATAAACGATGCGCCCCATGCGCCAAGGATTAAAATGATTGCAGGAAAGATCCAAAAGACTTTTCTATTTAAAATTTCAACCAATGCACAAGCAAGGATAATCACAACAAAAGATACTGCAAACACACCAAAGAGTGGAGCATAGCCATCTAAGAGTCGTTCAGTGAATGCGTAACCTGCAAATAACCATGGAAAACCCGTAAAGACCCAAGTCTTCGACCATTCAAAAATAACCCACAAAGGAGCGAAAGTTAATGGCGTTTCAGGAAAGAATCTACGATATACCCAAGTCTGAATCGCGGTAAAAAGCCCCATGACAATGGCCATGATGGCGATCATCAAGACACTTAATACAGCATTGGTATCTCCATACACATGAATCGATGTATATAGCCAGAATGCGCCAACAAACCATAGGCCAAAACCATAGCTTAAGCCAATCGCAAATGCTTGGCGTGGTGTACGGCTTTTTAAGCAAGCATACAGTAGGGCAGGCGATAAAATTGCCAACCACCACCAATAATAAGGCGCTAGTGCTAAACTGAACACTGCGCCTGACATTAACGAAATCAATAATGGGAAAATGAAGGGCAGCTGTTTTTGTTGTTGTGATGAATTTAACAGCTTGTCAAAGTATGCTCTCATTTATGTACAGCTCGAATCAGATGAATAGTGCGTGCATCTGCTTCAATAATTGTAAATTCCCAATCTTCAAGCTCAACCACTTGGCCTTGAAGATCACTCACTAGACCAATTTCTTGAAGCAGTAATCCGCCCATAGTCTCTACTTCATCGTCAGGAAATTCAGCATCTAAAACATTGTTAAAATGTTCGATTGGTGTAAGTGCTTGCACAATCCATGTATTGGCTGTGGTATGGGTTGTATCTGGAATGATAAATTGCGCTTCTTCGTCAACGTTATCATGCTCATCTTCAATTTCGCCGACAATCTCTTCCAGAATATCTTCTAAAGTGACCAGACCTGCTGTTGAACCATATTCATCAATTACAATGGCAATATGGGTTTGAGTGTTTTTTAACATCCTCAAAACTTGGTCGGAACGGGCACTTTCTGGGACAAATAATGGCTGACGCATTAACGCATGCACATCTACAACAGATGAACGATCAGTTAAAAAGGGTAAAAGATCTTTAGCAAGTAAAATACCCACGACGTTTTCAGGCTGATCAGAAGAGAAAACAGGGAAACGTGAATGTGCAGATTCAATAAGAATATCTAAAATATCAAGAAGTTGATCATCTTCTTGTAAACTGACCATCGCTGTGCGCGGAGTCATGACTTCACGGATTTTTGTTGCTGGAAGGTCTAATACGCCTTCTAACATTGCAACAGTATCGGGTTCTAAAAAACGACGTGAATCTTGTACTAATTTTAGCAGTTCATCCCGGGTTTCTGGCGCTGTTCCTAACCATTTGCGTAAGCCACGCATTCCCCACGATGGGCCTGATTCCTCGTGCATGATCTTTCCTAAAGACGCTTAATATCTAGTAAATGTTTTTTTATCATACCGAAGAAAACACAGATGTCTATCTATTAAATAAGGTAAATAGATGAATGTATGTGTCATATTATAGATATATTGCAAGCCTTATTCATTATTTGAGTTTGTGTTAAAATTATTGATTGATTTCGCTTCTTTTTGAGAATAGATAATGTCTGAGCCGATGCCTACAGCAAGCATTCAATTAAACACGCGTGGACTACGTTGTCCTGAGCCTGTAATGATGTTGCATCAAGCAATTCGTAAATCTAAATCAGGTGATGTCGTTGAAGTATTTGCAACTGATAATTCAACCTCTTGGGACATTCCTAAATTTTGTATGCATCTCGGTCATGAGTTGATTTTACAAGAAGAAGTACTAGATGATGCCGGAAATAAGGAATTTCATTATTTAGTGAAGAAAGGTTAAAAGATCATGATGGGTGGAAATCAGTCTATGTTATATGTAATGATTTCCCTTTTATTGATTTAAAAATATTGAAATTTATTTAGCCTATTTTTAATGGCTAATAAATTTATGTTATATGTAATTTATTGAATTTTAATAATTATATTGTGGATATTAAATCATTTTACAAAATTAAAAATGACAGAATTTTGACTTATGATTATAATCTAAACATATTTTTTAATAATAATTAACTCATTCAAATGAACAGCTTAGTAAATAGCATTTATAAAATATTGGATCAGCTTGGACTAAACGCACAAAAACGAGCCTTGCATATCCAATTTAGCAATCCTGATTTGACTGCTCAAGTCTTCTTACAACGTATCGATGGACAACATGGTCTAAACCAAGGTGTGTCTGTTGAATTGATTTGCCTTGCCACTTCAGCAACGATTCCGCTTAAACAATTTATCGGTAGCCAAGTGGCCATTGATCAAGTCACAGATCATGGACAACTGTTTCGTAGCACAGGGGTGATTACTGAAGCGGCACAAGGGCAGAGTGATGGCGCACTAACGCTATATAAACTCAAACTCGAAGATGCCACTTCACTGTGGCATAAACGCCGTAACAGCCGAGTGTTTATGAATAAGTCGGTTGTGCAAGTCATAGAAACGCTGTTTAAAGAATGGCAAGACAAAAGCCCACTCTTTGCCTCCAGTCTAAGCCTGAATAAAAGTGGACTGAAAAAAGACTACGATATCCGACCATTTATCATGCAGAGCAACGAAAGTGACTATGCATTTTTAAGCCGCTTGATGCGCAGTGAAGGGATCAACTGGTTGATTGATGAAGCACAATTGATTGTGCCTAGTTCTGCGACTCAAATTCAGCCGCAAAAACTACGTTTGGTGGATGATAACAGTGAATACAAAGCGCTAGAACGAAGAAAGATTCGCTTCCATCGTAGCAGTGCCACAGAACAACAAGACAGCATCACCAGCTTTATCGGACAACGTAGCTTACAACCCACTGCTGTCCATGTACAACGCTGGCAAGCAGATGTGTTAGAGCAAGAAGAGGGTGCAGGCAGTGTTCAAAGTAAACATCAACATAGTCAAAACCAAAACAATGCCAGTCTTGGTTTAGAACAGGCTTGGCATATCAGCCCAGCATGGATTCAAGACCTAAATGGTGAAGACCAAGCAACCGCTTCAAATAACAATCAGATTGAAAAGATTAACCAAAACCTCAGTCATTACTACGATGCCCAATCCAAACAATTTATAGCTAATTCCACTGTACGTGATGCACAAGTGGGGTATTGGTTTGAATTGAATGAACACCCAGAAATAGACCAACACAGTGGCTCAGACAAAGAATTTCTGATCACGTCAAAGACATTCTATAACCACAACAACTTACCCAAAGAACTGAATGAGCAAATTAATCGCTTGCTCCAACAGAGCAATTGGGTCAATTCAAATGTAGACTCAAACAACCCAGAGCGCCAAGCCAATCAATTGGTGCTACAACGCCGTAATATCACCACTGTTCCTGAATACCACCCACTACAACATCGTCCAAGTACCCATCCACAACGTGCCAAAGTGGTTGGGCCAAGTGGAGAAGAAATCCATGTCGATGAATGGGGACGTATTAAAGTTCGCTTCCTGTTTACCCGCAATGAAGATCATAGTCATGATGGTGGTGCAGGAAGCAATGACAACGACACCGATTCCGCTTGGGTGGATGTACTGACCCCGTGGGCAGGTGAAGGCTATGGTGCGCGGTTCTTACCGAGGATTGGTGAGATTGTGGTGATAGATTTCTTTGATGGCAATATTGACCGACCATTTGTGGTGGGACGTATCCATGAAGCGCAACGGAGTCCAACTAAATTTGATGACAAAGGCCAATTGCCTGATACCAAAAAATTAGCG
>NZ_WJYH01000083.1:0-11106 GCF_009668065.1 Acinetobacter sp. RIT698 | reverse complement strand
AAAAAGATAAGAGATTAAAAAATCACTTTGAAATACATCAGCTAAAGAAAATTTCTTCTTCTTTTTAGTAGATTTAATGAAATCACGTATAACCTGAATTTTTATTAAATTTTTATCAATACTCTCATTATTGATGAATTTTAAAATTATTCTATATAATATTATTAAATTTAATTTGTAGTGTTTTTTTTGAGCATAAATTTTTAATAAAAAATATAATAAAGCACCTAAGATAATTAAATACTGTGGTAAACCTAAATTTACCATAAAGCCTTCATAAGTATAGTCGGAAATATCAAAACCAATATTGGTTGTATCATTTCCAGACTTATAAGTCATACCATTTAAATATATACGACCACTTAGATATAGATAGCCAATATATATAGAGGTAATAAATGCAAGATCAATTTTTATACTTGTATACTTCATGTTAAATTTACCTTTGATTAAATTATAATTTTCTTAATTTAAAAACAAACTTCTATCTTTTTGATATATTGTGAAATTTTCTTATGAAAATTATAGTAAAAATGCATTCAAAATATTAAAAGCACCACCATATGTGAATCAAACAAAATAACTAAAAAAATTGACTAGACAATATAGTGTAAAGTAGCTAATTCGATCTTCTTCTATTTTGAATAATAATTACATAGTAGTCAGTTTTTTATTCTTTAAAAGTCTCATTTAGAGCCTGTTGCACCGCATCTACACGTGACTTACAGGCTTTATATGCAGACATGGACTCTTCCACAATCTTCATCAAATTATCAATATCAGGTTCTTCTTGAGATTCTAATAGTTCAGCATTTTTCTTTAGAACGTCATAACCTTCTTTAAATGTTAAATCTTGTTTAGCCATTGCTTAATACCTGTGTCACATTTGCGTTAATCGTACCATCCAATAACTCTACTTGGATGTGATCAGTTGAAATTTGTTGAATAGAACGAATGGCTTTACCATCACTACGGACAATAGCATAACCTTTGGCCATCACATGACGTGGATTTTGCAAAAGCGTTTCACGCATGAGTGATTCAACTTGATTGGATGCCAATTTAATCAGTTGCTGTGCCAAATACTGAACAGTACCTTTCATCAAATCTAAGCTTTTATTTGCCTCATTGATCTGCCCTTGAGAAAGTGTTTTAATGACTTTGATGTACTGATCATTCTGGCTTTGATAAGCAATAATTTGATGCTGAGATAACAGTTTAATCTTATGTAGAGAATCTAGCACGTCTTGGGTGCGCTCTACGATTAGATTTCGAATACCTCCAATCACTTTACTTGGTGTATCAAAAGAACGGTTTGCCACTTCATCTAAAATGGTTCTATCTTTTTCATGGCCTATACCTACCCAGATCGGAACAGAGCGTTTGCAAAGTAGCGCAGCGAGATTGTAGTCATTGAGATAGGCCAGATCATTGACTGCACCTCCACCACGAATAATCACAATAAGATCTGGTGGTGTATTGAGGTCTTTAGCCCATTGTCGTAATGCATTTGCTAAAGCTTCAGAAATACTTGTCGCTGCAGTGTTCCCCTGAAACGTTGCTGAATGATAGACAAAATGACAAACCCCAGCTTGATCGAGAGCATCAGCATCTTTCTTAAAGTCACCCAAGCCAGCAGCATTTTCAGGAGCAATGACGAGCACATTTTGAATATCAAATGGGGCAGGCAGTAATTTATTTTTATTGAGTAGACCTTCGCTAGTCAGTCTTTCTAAAATTTGTTGATAACGCCGTGCGATATCACCTAGGGTATAACTTGAATCTATTGCTTCAATATTGACTGAAAAACCGTATTGGGGACTAAATACAGCTTTCACTTTAATCAGTACATTGAGATCACGAGAGAGTTCAACACCACTTTCTCGTTCAAACTTTAATACCATTTTGGCAGCAGAGAATTTCCAGATTGTTGCCTTACAACTGGCAATGACTTTATCTGAATCTTCTTCCTTTTCTGCAAGTTCTAAGTAGTAGTGGCCGCCCTTGATGCTTAGATTTCTAATCTCAGCTTTTACCCATATTGCTTCATCAAAAGTTACACGTATAACTTCTTGAACAGTTGCAAGGTATTCGCTTAAGGAAAGCTGTAAGTCAGACATACAAAGGTAATTACGGTAAATTTATCTAAAATAGTATATAACATGGTGACTCAAGACGGTGAAGATATATTGATCTTATACATCGGATATGGCATATTTTTATGATGTAGACGGGCGTTATCGACATCTACTTAAACCAAATTATTTTTTAGTCTTTAAAGTAAAAACACAAGTGAAATCATTAATATTTATTAGCTTTTTTTTCTTGGTATCTTGTACCAGTTATGATTTAGAAAGTAATCATGCGCATTGTATGGGATATGGAGCAGATGTCAGTAACATTACATCAACAATGAGTGATTATGATCGCTTTAGATATCAGAGTCAGAATGGGATGAGTATGCTTAACAGCAATACACTCTCACCGAAGATGCGAACCGATTGTTATAAAATTGACCCGAAACAAACCAAATAACTGAAAGGCTTATCAATGGATGGGCTTTAATTTTATATAAGCTAAACTTCTTTCATAGAGCATTCAAAAAATTATAAATTATGAAAAAAATCCTTTTTTTATTTCTTTTATGGATATCACAGCTTTGTTATGCAGATCCAATAATGCCAATTTTTGATAAAAAATTAAATATAGAGAAATTCAAAGAATATTTTGATCGTGATCATACTCGGTATCCTGAAAATGATAAATTAATCGCAGAACGAGAAACAGATTTAGATCAACCTAAATATAAAGTGATTGTTACTAGAATAATATTTGGTAGGGAATATGAGCTTCAAAATTATATCAAAATGATTGGTTATCACGACTGCGAAGTTAGAAAAATTTTCTTGTATACAGGATATTATGATTACAATGCAGATCTTATTGAAACTTATAGAACTGTAACTAAATTTCCACAGGGCAGTAAGTTGATTGAAGATGCTTGTTTAGATAAGTAAACTTTAAAATTTCATTTAAAGATAAATTCTCATACATCATAATCAACTGATATATTATTTTAATAACCCACTTCCCCAAAAAGTGGCTATTTTCTAAAAGTATTTTTTGAAAAAAAGTTTATCTAGAGTGAAAGAATCTGGCTTGTTTGTAAAAATAAAAAGTAAAATGAAAATATAAAGCAAATCATGAATATAGAAAAACCAGCTTATCCAAGTGATCAAATTAAGGCCTGGTGGAATTGTATAAATACCAACGGTTACGAGTGCAACAAAGCAAATAAAGATCAATATAAGGCTGGTTAACTGAGTAAATAATCCTATGGTTAGCAATAGCCCGAATACAAATTCAAATAAAGAAACAATGATAGCTGTCACTTCTGGAAAAGGTATACCTGCCGAAACAATCGTTTCCAACATGATTTGTTGATTTTTCTCTACAAATAATTTGTTATAACCCGTTGTAAAGAAAAATAAACCGATCGAAATTCTGGCTAATATTAAGGCGAAGTGACTAAATTTTGGCGAATTAAATGGATTTTTAAAGAGAAAACCAAGCATGTGTCTATGATTCTGAAAATTAGAAAATATCTTAATAATCTGAGCAGACTTTTTAAATGTAAGCATTGTTGGTGAGTGTATATAATTTGTCATTTATACAAATTTAAAATGTTGCTAAGGTTGTTCGAAATGTTACGTAAGTTTCACAAAATACACATCAAGAAGTTCATACTTTGATATGGTGTATTTTTAAGCAAAACTGAGCGAACTATGAAAATATTTTCAATTTTAAGTTTAGCTATGCTGATCGGCTTAACAGCGTGTCAAAAAAGAGATTCAGATACACAAAAGCAAGATCAAACAACAACGCCACATTCAGTCGATAAGGACAGTTAACCCAACGCCCACTGATACAGTGGGCTGATTGATATGAGTGTGAAGGCTATTGATATAGCATGAGATTCCTAGATTTTTTTCAAAACAATGCTGTATAATTTTTAGACTTAAGAAAGCTATAGAGCAATTATGAATCTAAAATACTTTATAAAAAATTTATTAGCCTCATTTATTGGGCTATGTGCGTTGGCTGGAATAGTTAAAGTTATCTTTCTATACAGCAGTAATTTATATGAGCAAGCGCTAACTGTTCTTGTGGTAATGATCATGATTCTTGGATTGATGATCGTTGGTTATCTTAATGTTGTTACTGCAATAGGCAGTAAAATCAAACAACCCTTTTATTTACATTTAATTTTAGTGGGTTTTCTTTTTGTAACCGATTTAGCTTTTGGTAGTTCAAGTATTACTGAAGTTATTTTGAGAAATTTGGGATATTTTGCTGTATTACAATTAGGGGTTTACCTTTATATGAAACGAAGTGCTCCGAAATTATTGCTGAATTAATATTTTAATAAAATAATGAATAAACTAGCCTCTTAATGGAGGTTTTACGCTATAGAAAAGTGGGAGAGTTATTAATTTTAAAGCAAAGTTTTATTTAGATTTTTACATCCAATTCAAGTAATTTTTAGGCTTTCTATATGAGAAATCATACTGTACGCATAAGCTAAGATAGCGTAGTAATTTTCTTTAATGATATAAAGCCGTCTCGTTCTAATCTGCAATGACCGTACTCATCTAGGCTTAATACATCCTATTCATTGATCAAAGAATAAAACTAAATATTTAAATTAAAACAAAATTCAAGCTTAAAATGTATAAGGTTCTAAGTGATTGTTATAATTTATGTAGACAACAAGTAGTTATTCGCAATAAGTGGTTGGATTGCTCTAAAGCGCTATGTTAGAACTTAACTTCCATATTTATTCGAGATTAAACATGAAAAAATTATTATTAATTTCATCTTTTTTAGCTGTTGTTTTTGTTGCTGGGTGTAGTGCAAAAGACAAAGATAAAGCGACATCTCCTGATAATGAGGTAAGTAGTAGTGCCGTTGCTGTTGATACAAATGAGTCGGCTGAAAAAACGGTGAAGTATGAAACTGCTGATAAGAAACAATTTACACTTAAGACCAGTGATAATTTTGTTACAGCGACATTAACGGATAGCGATGGAAATAACTATTCATTGAAAGAAGTACCTGCTGGAAGCGGTATGCGTTTAGAAGGTGACAATGGTGTTTCAATTCATTCTAAAGGCGATGAAGGAACCATTGAACTTGCTAAAGATAAATCTTTTACAGTAAAAGAAGTTAAATAGAATTATGATGTAAATAGCCCCACCATTTGGTGGGGTTTTTTATTCGTAGTTCATCAATCAAAAAATATCGTATTGAGTGAATTATATTGGTGTTAAAAGTTTTTACTCCCTTTGAGAGAAGGCTAGGATGAGGGGGAGTTTATGCTGGCTTATCGCCCTAAAAGGACTTATGAAAGAAGCCGAATAGGTTGAGAGAAAACTGTACACATTAAAATTAAGTACTTTAAAACCCATTCAAAAATAAGATATTTACGGGCATTTCATTATTTATGCACTTGAATAGACCGACTAATTGTAAACAATTGGCGCAATATCTATTGAAATGAACAGATTAAAGTAATTTTACCGTGGCATGAAATTTGCTGAAAACACCTTTGCAATATTTTTATTTTTCAATTATTAAAGGTATTTTTATGTTTAAGCACACGGTTCTTTCACTGTTTATTTTCAGTGCTATCAGTACTTCAGTCGTTCATGCTGAAAGTTTTAATGTTCTTAAGCAATTATCCAATAAGCCAGTTCAACTAAAAGACGGTGAATACAAAGGCAATTATTACGTACCCTCGACTTTAAACACCATTACTTGGGGCTACTTACCGAATAAAGATGCTAAGCCTGTGATTTCTGTTCCATCGGGAAGTGTTGTGACTTTCGATACAGTTTCACATGAAGGTTTACTTGAAGATCAAGGGCGGGATGCGGAAAAATTCTTTAAATCAAAAGGGGTGAAAGATGAATACATTTTAGATGAAGCAAAAAATATTACAAAATCTTCTCTAAAACATGATTTTAATAAAGATGGACCTCATATTGTGACTGGCCCAATTGAAATTCAAGGCGCACAAGCCGGTGATATTTTAAAAGTAGAAGTCATTAAAGTAGAGCCTCGTGTTCCCTATGGCGTCATTTCAAATCGTCATGGTAAAGGTGCTTTAGTGGGCGAATTTCCTAAAAGACCACAACAAGAAAATGCTTCGGCTGAACATCCTGAGCGATATGGAAATGTTTCAGTCTTTACCCCAATAGAAAAAAATACCAAGGGTGAATATGAGGGGGTACTAAAAACACAATCAGGTAAATCGATTCGTTTCCCGCTAAGCCCGTTTATGGGCATTATGGGGGTCGCACCGAATACATCACAGCCAGTTCATTCAGTACCACCAGCGATGTATGGTGGTAATATTGATATTAATGAGTTAGGTGCTGGATCAACTGCATATTACCCAGTACAAGTGCCGGGTGCATTGTTCTATACAGGTGATAGTCATTTTGCCCAAGGTGATGGCGAAGTTGCATTAACTGCATTAGAAGCTTCAGCAAGAGCAACACTGAAGTTCACTTTATTAAAAACAGGCAAAGATAAGATTCCGGGTAAAGAGATCGTACAGCCATTAGCAGAGAATGCTGAATTCTGGATTACACCAGGATTAGATGAAGATTTAGACGAAGCAATGAAAAAATCTACACGTGAAGCGATTCGTTTTTTAAATCAAGAATATGGTATTGATGAAGCGATTGCTTATGCCTATCTGAGTGCTGCTACTGATTTTGAAGTATCGCAAGTGGTCGATAAGACCAAGGGGATCCATGCAAAAATACGTAAAGCTGACTTTAAAGAGTTTGTTGAAGACACTAAGTAAAACTAAAGTTGAAATTTAACCAGAACTGACAGATACATCAAAAATGAGTAGCTGTCAGTTCAGATTTGGGTGAATATGCCTTAACATACAAGGATTGATGAAAACGATATACAACAGAACTATGAGAGGAGTAAAAAATGATTTGGTTAAATACTTTTTTTTATTTCTTGTTTTATAGCATTTTTCTTTTGCTAGGCTCTTTTTTGTATGGCGAGGCACTTCTATACTTTGTGAAAAGGAAATCTATTTTTAAGATTTTTTTTATATTTTTAACTTATATCATTTTTATATTTTTTATCGTGTATCCTATTTTCTTAATTTTTGATTTAATTAAAGAATTTAGATTCTATTTTTTGGAAAATAATTATTTTTTATTCTTTGTTTTAAGCTGTTTTGTTTTTTCAATAATACCAATGTTCATTTATTTTCAAAGAAAATACTTAAAAGATTTACAAACTTTTGGTTTATTTAAAAACTAAGTTTAAATAATGAAAGCGAAACTAAGATCACATTCAAAATAAGCCTTGTCTTTTATTCTAAATATTTGGGTCTTTGTTTTTGCAAATGAATATCATTTGAAAGTTTATGTTTTATAGTATAAAGTACTTTATAAATAAGTTTAACTAAATAATAAATATGACTTAATCATTTGACTGTCAAATTCAATCAGTATAATTCTAGCGCTGTTGGCTTGCGATAAGGATTTATGTAATTCAATTTTCAGAGCAACTGGTATGGGTGCTCGTTGTAAAAATAAGTAAGCCTGATAGGGAGAAAATTTTGGAAAACGATGAATTAATACAAGCAGCCCGTGAGTTAGTAAAACAAGCTGTTCCAGACTATGAACAAGCTTATAAATTATTGACCTTGCTTATAAACAAGGATCTCCAGAGGCAACTTATGCCATTGCAACATGGAATTTACATGGCGGTCATTTTTTGAAACAAGATTATGTCAAAGGGACTAGATATCTAAAAAAAGCAACAAAAATGAAATGGCCATATGTGTTTAGCTTGAATACCGTTTATGCAATTGCTTTTGCACCAAAAGGAAGTATTGAGTGGTTAAAATTATATTTTGTATTTCCAATTTTAGTAACCTTCTATTTGATGGCTTTATTCTTACTTAAGCTTAAAAATAAATTTTAAAGAGGAAATTTTTGTGAGTGCTTAGAATGGAGGAAATAATATGAAAAAATTAATCTTTTATGTCTTCTTTATAGCTGTATTAGGAATTATAACTGTTATAGGAACAAAGATACTTCATAGTGAACAAAATCAGCAATATATAGAAAAAATTTTTCGTGAAGATATTAAAGTACAGAATAAATTAGGAGAAATACGGAACTATAGAATACGTAAAGTCGGAAAATTTTATGGTAATCCTCCCTACCAACAAGGCTATGATTATTATACTTTAAAGGTTAATGGTGAAAAGTCATCTGCTTTTATATATTTAAAGCTTTATAAAAACAACAATGGAGAAATAGAAAGCTATAAAGTGGAAATAGGTGAATAGTAAAATAAATTTAATAAATTTTTTAATTAGATATTAAGTGTATTTTAAAAATAAATATTTAACTGTACTAATTTTTTTGATTTAAATTTAATCTAATAATTAAATTCTCATTTTGTGCTATTCATCACGCTTTTAATTTGGCTGATAAAAGATTATATAAGGCAAGCTAGAATTAAATTTAGAGAAATCAGATGTAGTATTTAGATATTTAAATTTTCTCTCTGCTTAATATAATCTTTATCGAATCAGTATGTTTAGACACGAATCATACTTTTACTGTTTATATCCTCCATCCAGTCATTTAAATCCAAATCGTTGGTAAATGAATGTTCACCATCAATCTTAAAGACTAACAGAGAGTCATGAATGCTAATAATACTCGCTAAATGTTGGCGAATGATGTTGGCTTCATAGCTTGTGTTGATCAGCCAAGTGGAAGGGTTCACCCGAATTGAAGCATCATAGTCACAGATGAGCTTATGGACTTCATCTAAATGATGTACTTGTGAGGAATTTAGAATAATCAAATAATTCATATTAACAACCTCCATAAAAGAGATTTAGACAAAATAACTTTTATTATGAAATGTGATAAGTATCACGATTTATTCAATCTAACATCAAAGTATTTTGATCAATTGAAAAAATGTCGGACAATCTAAAGCTGAATTTTGATGATGTGTTAGATTTTTTTATTGTATTGTTCAAGAAAATTCTTAGTGGTTATTCCTTTTGTTACATAAAAAGCAATCAAAATTTTTAAATACTGGCTAAATTGAAGTATGATTAAGTTTAAAATATTTAAACAATAAGCTCATCAAAAGATGGGCTTTTTTGTCTTACCCTCTCTGTGTTATAAAGTTTGAGGCTTAAAATGCTGGTTAAAATAGAAGATGGTTTTTACCTAAATTCACTGCATATTATCGCGATACATGTTTCTAAAGATATGATTACGCAAAATTTTTCTATAAGTATAGAATATACACCGCACAATCAAAATGCCAATGGCTTATATCATAAAAAGTGCCAGACCAAAGCTGAAGCGGATTTATTTTTGCAAACTCTACATCAGCAAATCGCGCAAATATAAATTTAAATTTTTTAGTTGTTTTTTGCATTGAAATTAAAAGAAAAGGAATTCATTTTTTAAGCTATATTAGGCTCACAATTGAATGTATCGATAATGTGAAAATCACAATGATTGAACATTTTTGAGGTCAAAATGCATAAACTGAAAATTCTTATTTGTACACTTTCGCTATTCACATTATCTGCTTGCCAAAATGTGCAAAAAAATAACAAAATTATTGCCAAGGCATTTGATACTTCAACACATTTTCAACGCTATCTGATGGATAAACATGCACCAGAGAATGTCATTGTTAGCAATAACATTGCATACCAAGAACAGCCAAAACTAAGTTTAGATCTCTATCAAGCAAAAGATATTCAACACGTTGAAAAACGCCCAACAGTGATCTGGATTCATGGCGGTGGTTGGATTTCAGGTGCTAAAGATAATGCAAGAGGATATTTTAAGTTGCTTGCAGCACAAGGTTATAATGTTGTTTCTGTGCAATACCAATTTGCACCGCAAGCAATTTATCCAACGCAGTTGTATCAAATCAATAACGCACTGCGATTTATCCAGCAAAATGCAAAACAATACCATATAGATGCTGATCAATTATTTTTAGCAGGGGATTCGGCTGGGGCCAATTTAGCCAGTCATTATGCAGCGCTTCTCACTAATCCAAATTTCGCCATAGAATCTGGATTTACAGCCTCGATTCAAACTTCACAACTTAAGGGTTTAATTCTACATTGCGGAATTTATGATATGAATGCCTTTATCAATACAGCACCAGATGAAATCAAACTGATTGAATGGGGGGTAAATAACCTTGTTCAAGCTTATACAGGTAATCAAAAAGACAATCCTGAATATTTAAAACGTTTATCACCTATACAACATCTTACCAAGGATTATCCGCCTGTATTTATCAGTGGAGGGAATAAAGATTTTCTCACAGATACGCAGTCCATTCCTTTTGTAGAAGCTTTGCAAAAAAAGCAAATTCCTGTCCAAGCTGTTTTCTACACCGAATCAAAAGAATGGTTGGTCCATGAATATCAATTTTTCTTGGGCAAAAAGGCGAGTCAGCAAACATTTGATCAAACTATTTTGTTTTTGAAGAAAAATGTTGATTCCAAATAAACTCAAAAAATAATGATTTAAACTGAATTGTCATAAAAGCATGTTATAAAAAATAAAATTGTAGCGAGAAATGAAAGATGGAAATCAGTGTAAAGCAAATCAACAAGCGTATAGATGAATTTCAAGAATCAAGTAAGAAAGCATCAACTTTAGAAATTGGCTATAAAACTTATGCCAAATTAATGAATGAAGATAAATTTGCAGATGCCCTCAAGAAAGATCCCAATAACACAATGGTTCGTTACTACAAAGATATAAAAATTAAATTGGTCACAGAAAAACACCATTTTGAGGTGAAATAAGGTTTTTTAATAAATAGAATAACAATTTTTAAAATTTAAAACTCAAGGAATGAGTGTAAATTTTTTTATCATATTGCATGAGAAAAAGTAATATATTTTTAAACACTTACTTGATTTTAAAGTGATCACTTTTTGCCTGTTAAAATCAAAATTTAGTACATATAAAACATTGACTTGTGCTTCCATTGTTAAAC
>NZ_WJYH01000082.1:0-11291 GCF_009668065.1 Acinetobacter sp. RIT698 | reverse complement strand
ATTCTGAAGGGGCTTTAGTCACATATAACATAATCAGCAGTATTGTAAATGTTATAAAACTATCTCCGAAATTTCTAAAATTTAGTAAAGGATATACTTATAAATTTGCTGAAGAGCAAGAAAAATTAATATTTCAGAAATATAAAGTGGTCGACCAGTTTGACCAACTGAAAGGATGTATTAAACAAGTCATTGATTCAAATGGGCAATTGTATATTGTTCATTTAGGAATTTAGTACAGCTATTTTTTGATAAAAATAATAATTTGTTAACTATACATTTTTAAAATATCAGCCATCATATTTTTAAAATCTAAAATAACGACATAATGATTGATGCTCGATGGATCAAAATCAGTGTTCACAGAATCAAATAATGTATTTGTTAATGGAGTGATATTTAAATCACCGATAAGACAAGAGGAGTCTAAATTAAAATACTCAATATAATAATTAACTTTTATTTTTGCATATTCTGAGTATTTAAAACCAGATAAAATGAGTTGTTGATCATCATTGCTTAGATTTTTTGAACAGATGGTAAATAATAATGCCATACAGAAGTAGTCAAACTCATCTTTATTAACCACTATAATATTTAAATCCATAAAATAGTTTTTAAGCATACTTTGAATCAAGGCAAATGAACTTGCTAAATCCGCAGATAAATTTTGAATAATATTAGAATACGTCATCATTTTTTTAAGTTTTAGTGAATCAATGGGTATTGTATTGCAAAACTATTGTTTTGTAAAACAATACTTATGGTGCAGAATATATTGCATTGCAATACGTCTAAGATACTTTGTTAAGCTAATATCAAAGAATGAATATAGGTCATGCAATACGTTATTTGAGAAAACGGAAAGGCTGGACTCAGCAGCAATTAGCCGATTTTTCCAATACTTCAAAAAGTAATATTTCCAATCTTGAGAATGGCAATCAAGGGTACAGTCCTGCAATACTCCAGTACCTTGCTGAGGCTTTTAATTGCACTGTAGCGCAATTGTTTTTATTGGCAGAAAGCTTAGATGATGATGAAAACATTGCTGAAAACTGGGATCAGATGCCCATAGATGCACTATTCATACAACTCCCAAAAGATATTCAAGATAATTTAAAACAGCTTATATATAGCTTGATTAAAAATAAGTCCTAATTCTATATCTCATATTTATTAATATTATACGATTGATCTTCAGCTTCTATAGTTATTTCATTATGCATAATGATTTTAAGCAATTTAATCTAACCTGATATAATTGAAATCAACCCGGTATGTGTCTTTGAAATTTATCACTTTTATATACTAACTGCGTTTTAAAATAATAATACTCATTTAACTTATTGATCAAATGATCAGACAATAAAAAGCCCCTTATTCAGGGGCTAGTCGTATAGATCACTCTATACTTATATAAGGCTCATCTCATACTGGTTGTATTAAAACACAAAATGAGATATTCAGCCATAAAAAAGATGAGCCGTAGCTCATCTTTTTTACACAAGAAAATTAATGTGCATTTGCTACAGCAGGTGCAGCAGCGGCTGTCGCATCATTTGCAGCTTTACGAGTAGGTGTGTAGTTTAAACCTAAAGTCGAGCTGGTATATGTACGCACTTGATCAAGCAGAGCAGGGTTGGTATTTAGATCCTGTTGATAAGACTTCACAATCTCATGCAATTTTGGATTCCATTTACCTTTCACTTGCTCAGGGAATGCTTTTTCCATCAAGCTCAGCATAATGTATGGAGAGGTTGATGCACCAGGAGAAGCACCAAGAAGGCCTGTGATTGAACCATCTTTAGAGGTGAAGATCTCAGTACCGAATTGAAGTGTTGCAGGTTTACCCGGTGCTTTTTTGATGATTTGAACACGTTGGCCAGCTTGGCTTAAAGTCCAGTCTTCAATTTTTGCATCTGGATAATACTTTTTCAATTCATTGAACTGATCTTGCTTAGACATCGCCACTTGGCTGACTAAATATTTCACCAAGTCCAGATTTTCCATTCCAATGGTTGCCATCGGAATCACATTGTTTTTGTTGGTCGCATCAATCAAATCAAACTGAGAACCATTTTTTAGGAACTTGTTTGAATAGGTTGCGAATGGACCAAACAATACATACTTTTTACCATCAACGTAACGAGTATCAATGTGTGGTACAGACATTGGAGGTGCACCTAATTCAGGCTTACCATAGACTTTTGCAGTATGTTGTGATGTAACAGCTGGATTGTCTGTCATCAAGAAAATACCACCGATCGGGAAGCCAGCATATTGCTTAGTTTCTTCCAGACCTGTCATTTGTAATAATCTAATCGCAGCACCACCCGCACCAATAAACACATGACGAGTTTTAACATGGCTGGTTGTGTTGGTTTTTAGATTTTTAAACGATACAGTCCAAGTTTTGTCTGCATTTTGACTAATACCTGTTACTTCAGATGAAGTTTCAAGTTTAAATTTAGGCTGTTTTTTCAAATGATCAATTAATTGAGTCGTAATTGAACCATAATTTACATCAGAACCTACGTCCATACGTGTTGCAGCAACTTTTTGGTTTGCATCACGGCCTTGCATAACTAAAGGCGCCCATTGCTTAATTTCAGCAGGATTTTCAGTATATTTTAATCCTTCGAACATTGGGCTTTGACTCATCGCTTCATAACGTTTTTTCATGTAGTTCACGCTATCGCCCCAAACAAAGGCAATATGTGGTACAGGATTAATAAAGCTGTTTGGTTGACCCAGCACGCCATTTTTGACCTGATAAGCCCAGAATTGTTTACTTACTTCAAACTGTGAAGCAGTATCAATGGCTTTTTTAATATCAACTTTACCGTCTTTCTCAGGGGTATAGTTCATTTCCATAAAGCCAGAGTGTCCCGTTCCTGCGTTGTTGAATCCTGCAGAACTTTCTTGACCTACCTGATCCAAACGCTCATACATATTGATGGTCCAGTCTGGTTCAACTTCATTGAGGTAAGTCCCCAAGGTTGCACTCATAATACCGCCACCAACAAGTACCACATCTACAACTGGTTCATCTGCTGTTGTGTTGACTTTTTTAGAAGCAATTGGTCTGAATAAAAAGATCAATCCAATAACAAATATAACCCCGATGACAATCAGTAGGTATTTAAAAAATCTCTTCATATATTTCCTGTTTCATCAAGTTTTAATAATATTGTAATGTAGAAAAGTTACATAAATGTTAGTTTGTGTAATGATTTTTTTCGTAAATGATTTAAATATATGAAATAATTTGTTTTTAAATTTGTAAAGATGTGTACAAAAAACAACCAGATTAAAATTTGATTAGTATTTTTGTGTAATAAATATTCAAAAAAGTCTTAGACTAAAGTACTATTTTTTGTAGGTGTTAAGCTTTTTGTAGCTTTAAGCTGGCTAAAAAATATGCTGAAAAGAAGAGTTTTTCAGCCTAAATATGAAAACTCTTCTCAAGATTTTTTGCTTATTCAATCATCATGAGGTCTGATTTATTTTCAAGCTTTAAAGGACGTAAAGCAAAAATAGAACGAGTATGGCGAATACCTTTCATTGAATATAAATTTTTACGTAAAAAGCGCTCATAATGTTCAGCATTTTTCACCGCAACTTTGACCAAATAATCATAATCACCTGTTACCAAATGCGCTTCTACAACCTCAGGCATTTGACTGAGTGCATCACTAAATTGCTCTAAAATTTCGTCATCATGACGTTCTAAGGTGATCTCAATAAAAAATAGTTCATTAATCCCGATGGCTTTGGCATTAATGGTGGCAGTATAGCCTTCAATGACATTTAAAGATTCTAGACGTTTAACACGTGTCCAACATGGCGAAGAGGAGAGTCCAACCAGTTCAGAGAGCTGAGCGACCGTTAAACGACCATCTTTTCGAAGTGCCGATAAAATTTTGCGATCAATCCTATCTAAAGTGTACTGACTTTCATTCATGAGCTTTACCACAGAAAATATTTTCGAGAATAATGAAATATATGAGAAATCATTCCGAAAATACTGGAGATTTATATTAAATACGGGAAACATTCTATTCAGTAGAACGCTAGAATAAACTTATCAAATCAAAGACATTTGGGAGACTGGCTTTGATTTAGCGGATAGTATCTTTAGAGGAAAGGGTGCCTTTAACGATACTGTCCGCGACCTTATTCTACGCTTTAAAAAAATTATAAAAATAGTTTTAAAACGATAAAATTCAACCGCGCCTTCACAAATTGCATATGATTCAATAAGACATTGTAATCTTATTCATTGTATAACAAAAAATTATGTAATGAATAAGATATATTTATACTTTGAGTTCGATGCTTTAACAGTCAAAATAATCAACAAAATTGTAAACTCAAGCAGCTGAAGATGTGCAATTAAATCGAGAAGTATTAAGATGATTTATCTTTAAAATAAAGAATAATGCATGCGATTCACAGCTTGGTACACACTCCGAAAATTTGTATATGACAATTTGCATAACGAAGATTATGAAACGTGGTTTAGTCGTGCGATCAATTTTTCTTTGATTTTTCTAATCATTGGTAATGTTGTCGCAGTACTTTTAGAGTCAATCAATGATGTTTATAAAGCCTATCAGCTTTACTTCGATGCATTTGAGGATTTTTCAATCATTGTCTTTACAGTTGAATATATTTTACGTTTTTGGAGTGTTGCAGAAAAAGAACCGTTTGATTCTGAGTGGAGAGTACGCTGGAAATATGTGACCAGTGGTGCTGCGATTATCGATTTACTGGCGATTTTACCTGCATATATAAACTTCTTTGTACATATTGATTTAAGGTTTTTGCGGATTCTACGCTTACTGCGTTTATTAAAACTTACCCGATATTTTATTTCACTACAGATTTTACTGCGCGTTATAGAACGTGAAAAAGGTTCATTTCAAGCAGTGATTTTTATCTTGGTGATTATGATCGTGATGGCGGCAGCTGGCATTTATGTTGTCGAAGGTCGTGCGCAACCTGAGGTCTTTAGTTCAATTCCTGCATCTATGTGGTGGGCGGTGGTAACACTAACGACTGTGGGTTATGGTGATGTAACGCCAATTACCCCACTTGGACGTTTCCTTGGTGCTTTGATTACCATACTCGGTGTTGGATTGGCTGCTTTACCCGCTGGTATCTTGGCAAATGGTTTAGCCAATGAGTTGGAATTAAGAAAGCAACAACTGGAGTTAAAGTTTCGAGATCTGTTAGAAAGCTGTGAAATTGACATCATTCATGATGAAGACAAGATTGATGATATTCGTAGAGATGTTGGCTTATCTGCTGAACAGACGCGAGATATTGTTTTACAACTGATTCGTGAACGTAAAGAACAGGAATTGGAAAGAGAAAAAAACAAGTATTGTTTCTGTCCAAATTGCGGTTATAAGTTACCTGAGTGAGTATTTGGATGAATAAACTTAATCTTTCTGAACAACAAAAAGCTAAATTCGTGAGTATTTTTTCTGAAAGTTTTGGGCTAGATATTTTACAAAAACGATTGCAATCATTTTTTGAGGAGGTTTTTCAAAATTATCCATATTTAAAACTTCCACAAATGGATATCGTGTCTACAGCTTCTTTAAAATATCAAGTGTATTATCAAGAACCTGATGCCGATCCTGAAACATTAACTATTGGTATAGGGCATTGGAATATCTATATCTGGAGAACTTTGGATGGAAACTGGTGTCTAGATGATTTGTATGAAGAACCAATCGGAATCGTGGCAGAGATTTTAACTTTGTGTCCGTTGTTTTCAATGATTCCAAAAAATGTGAAAAATCTCAAAGAACTATTGGAAATAGGAATGATTTTAGAACAGCATTTATTTCAATTACCGAAATTTTCGGAAATTCAACCTGATGACTGTCGTGAAGTATTGTCATGGGATGGACGTTATTTATTAACAGGTAATAAAGTCGAAAATTTGAAGTTGTACAGTTATAGGGAGTGGGATGAATTGATTCAGCGTGAAAATTTTTTTAATAATGAATTGACTCTAAAATGAAGATGAGTAATTGCCATTTATCATGATATAAGTAGTGAATTATTTAGACTCAGCAGTCATCATCTGCATAGCTGTATCCATCCTTATATTGGCTGATACGAATCAATCCTGGCTTTATCTGCTCCAAATGCTGAAAGCGCTTAACCATAAAAACGATAAATTCAATCTGTATAATGATGAAAAGTCTTCTAAATATTTTGACCAACGGATAGCCGAATAAGAGTTTTAAATTTATTTTTTACATATTTTTTAATGAATTATTGAGTAAATTTAAGTATTAATAACGCCATAAAAGTTTTGAATGGTTAACAATGAACATTAATGTTGATATTTTTGGCACGATTGCAATTGCTGTAGCCGTCCTTTTTATTGGTTATTTTCTTGTAAATAAGATCAGTATATTGAAGCAATATAATATTCCTGAACCTGTCGTGGGTGGGTTAATTGCTGCTGCTGTAACTTTTGTGCTTTTTAAGCAATTTAATTTAACCGTAAATTTTAATGCCAATATTCAACAAAGTTTTATGTTGATGTTTTTTACTTCTGTTGGACTGAGTGCAAGTCTGCTTAAGTTAAAAGAAGGGGGTAAGTCGCTGCTTCTTTTTATGGTCTGCGTAGTGATTTATGTGCTATTGCAAAATGCAGTTGGGATAAGTTTGGCAACCGCACTAGATTTGAATCCTTTGATTGGCTTGATTGCAGGATCCGTCACTTTAACTGGTGGGCATGGTACAGCTGGAGCATGGGGCAGTATTTTTGAAGAAAATTATGGTATCAAAGGTGCGATTGTCTTAGGGATGGCGAGTGCGACATTTGGTCTGGTCATTGGTGGAATGATGGGTGGTCCAGTTGCAAAGTTTCTGATTCGTCGTTATCAATTGGCTGAAGAAATAGCGCCATCAGCAGCGCGTATGCAAGCTCCTCCATCTGCTGAAACAGCGCCATTTGAATATCCAGAAAAAACCCGTTTAATCACCGCTGATGATGCAGTTAAAACCATAGGAATGTTTGCACTGTGTATTGTCTTTGCTAACTTTATGACGGGTGTTGCCAAAGGACAATGGTTTGAATTACCGACTTTTGTATGGGCATTGGGTTGTGGGGTGTTTTTACGTAATACACTGGAATATGTATTTAAAATTGAACTGTTTGACCGTTGTATTGATGTGTTTGGTAATGCCTCATTGGCTTTATTTTTAGCTATCGCCTTGATGTCTTTGCAATTGTGGTTACTTGCTGATTTAGCAGGTCCATTGGTGATCATTCTGATCGTTCAGACGGTTTTTCTTGCTTTATATCTATTTTTTGTCACTTTTCGAGTTATGGGTAAAAATTATGATGCAGCAGTATTGTGTGCAGGTCAGTGTGGGGTAAATTTAGGTGCAACACCGACTGCTATTGCCAATATTCAAGCTGTAACGAATACTTATGGACCATCACATAAAGCGTTTTTAATTATTCCTCTAACCGGCGCATTTTTTGTTGATATTGTGAATGCAGTGGTCATTCAAACCATTACAAAGTTCTTTTAAATGTTCTTTTAGAAAAAGCGATGTGATGACTTAAGCATTTGGGAAACAGCCACAAAAAGTGGCTGTTTTTTTTGTATTTAAATCAGTTTGATCATTATTCTTTTGAATCTCATACTATTTTATACAATTCATATGGCTGCAATAAATCGTGATTTAGACTAAGGTTTTCTGTTGATGATTTTAAAATTTATAAAAAGTAAGTCACTTTAAAATAGTTTGTGGCTTTAAAATAGTAAGCAGTTTTAGGATAGAAGTTATAGCTATAAAAGGACACTAGAATGGGCTAACAGGTTCAAGTCTTTAATCTTAAAGCCATGTATAGAGTTTTGAGAATTTAACGATAAATGAATATTGTTTTGATTAGATCAAAGAATAATAAATTAAAATTATATTGTTACAAATTAAAATGAATATATTGTTTTTGTTGATATAATATAAGAATTAAATCATTTTAATGGATCTTATAGAAGGTTGTATGACTAAAAATAATTTAGATGAACTTAAGAAAGAAATAATTTATAAAATAAGAGAGTTACAAACAAGAGGTGCATCTTGTGGAGAGTTAAACTCTGAATTTATAAAACTAGGATTTAAAAGTACAAATGCATTTAAGTATCTCATTTCAAAAGTTGATAAATTAGATTCTGGTAATGTTGAAAAAACTTTATTTGATATTAAAGATGCGGTAGAAAAACTACTCTTTAAAAATGTTGCATTTAATGATAAACGTGTACATTTTTATAAAGTTTCAAGAGAGAATTTAGAAAAAATATATAAATTTCTTCAAAAACAAAATGAGTTTTTTTTATTGGGAGAAAGTAGTAAAGAATTCAATTATGATTTATTGGAAAATGATTTAGTTATTGAGACAGGCGTCGTTTTAAATGAAACTGATTTTAAAATAATTTATGTAAAAAAATTACGAAATCGCTTTGAAAATAAGCTTGCCCCTGAAAAAATAGATTCATTTAATGAAAATGATTATGGGCAAGTAATGGAGGTGAAGATTAAAGTAAAATATGAGATGAATGCATTCGATTTTTTTGCCTTTGATTTTAAGAATGAGCATTTAATTTTAGGTGCAGATCTTAATAAGTTATTTCCAAAACCTGAAACAGAAAAAGCTATTGATGGATTGCTTAAAATCACAAAAAAGATCATTAACGATGCTGATTTAAAAAATAATGATTTAAGAAATTGTGTTGAAAATTTAGAAAAAGAAAAAGAAGGCATTGTTCTTAATCATGCATTTATGACGGCTGAAGGTGGTTACAATCACGCTGGTAATAGCATTACTAGTAAACAAGATGTGCGAAATGATGAGTATTATGCAGACGGAATTAAAAATAAAGAAGCTGATTTTTATGGTATTTATAAGGCATATGAGTTACCAAATGATGAACGCGTAGTTCTTATTGTACGTATGACTTATAAAGATCATCAAAAAACCAACGTACCGATTAGATTTGCTGTGATAGATGGTGCAACAAGTTTCACAGGTTTAAAATTTGCTTTGAGAAAAGTAATTGATCATAACCATAATTAGAGTGTAAATAAAAACCCCAATTTTGGGGTTTTTATTTATTAAATTATTCTATTGTTTAAGCTTTGTGTTCAGCATTTTTATTAAACTTGCTAAAGTAAATTATTCGTCAAATTTTATTTGCATACTCAATCCATTTAACAATAATCGTGTTAGGATGGTTTATATCACCTTCAATAATCGATGTTTGCACACAAAAAACTACCATAAGATTGAACTACTCGTATTTCTATTATCAGAATCAATCAAGTAAATAAGCAAATTATTCAACCATGTCTATACGTCTCCCTTAAGCGTAAACCAAGATATAAGACGAATTCCTTTTGTTGACCAATTGCATAGATAATTTCTTATATTATTCTGATTTTATAGGCATTATTGATCAATTAGCCTTTGTTCCATGCTGCATAAATCTTTGATGTTTGTGAGTGTAAGCTAAGTATTGTTGCTCGATCCACTTATCGAATAGCCTCTTTAGCAAATTCATTTGTTGTGATGTTATTTCAAAAATCACTATTTTCAGTGATATGAATTTGTGTATTTAAAAATTAAATTGATATAAGTGCTGAACGAATGTATTCACTAATTTTGTCATTGAATAAATAGTTCAAGCATAGTTAAAAATTAATTTGGTAAAATAACTTAAAAGGAATAGAAAAATGAGTATTGAGTTCAAATTATATGGTTATACAGGTGACCCTGATGCAAAAGCTAGATTTGATGCAGAAAGCGACAAAGTAAAAATAATAACCTATCTAAATGAAAAAAAATTTCTAACTTTTGGTACATTTGGAACGGATCAATGTGTCATGAAATTAGGGACAATTCATCGTGATTTTCACCTACAACCTTATGTTAATAATAAGAATTGCGGAGAGGCTTTTTATAAAATTAATGTGATTACAGGTGGTATTGAGGGAAATCCAACTTCAAAACAAATATCTAAATTTTTTAATGAAAACAATAAAGAATATGTAATGAATTACGGAGTATCTCATGCTAGTGATGAAGACCCAGCGAAACTAAAAGATCAGGCTTATCTTTATATTTCAACCACTAAAAAGAATTGGATGAAAGAATTAGAATCTTTAGATCCAAAAATTAATGAACTGGTTTTACCAGGTGCTCATGACGCCGGGATGTGGAAAATAGATTCAAAATTTCTTGCAGAAGCTATTTCTGGTTTAATTCCTATTGTTTATTTTACAACTTGGTTACCTGTAATTGGTTGGATTATTGCTACGATTGGTGGAGTGGCTACAGCTTATTTACCTACGATTCTATACAATTTCGCTGTTACTCAAAAAGATAGACCATATGATTTATTAAGAATGGGAATACGTCATTTTGATTTTAGACCAGCTAAATTTATCTCATTACTTAATCAAGTTGTGCATGTACATGGTGTTATACCAGGAGGTTCATTAGATGATTTTTTAAATGATGTAAATAAATTTTTAATAGAAAATCCAACAGAAGTTGTATTTATTGAAATCAAAGCTGATGGAATCGATTCTAAAATAGCTACCTTTCTTTCGAAGATAGAGCTTGAAAGAATTGCACATCAAAAAATATCTGTCGGAGTCCAAGTTTATGAAGGTGATGAAATTGCATGCTTAAACTCTAAAAGATGGAATGATTTAAAATCAAAAGGTCGAGCAGTTTTTTTGTATAAACCAAAAAGCATAACTAGTTATAACGACCAAGATTATGGTGCATCAATGACAGATCCTTCGCATGTTGAAAAAGCTGTAGTTAATTTTTTACCTAAAATAAATAATTCAGAATTTAATTTAATTCAATGCCAAAATACAGCAAGTAATTTTTTCGTCGATCATTGGTCATCATTCGTGAAACATCCTTCTTGGGTTAATGATATAGCTCTGTCAGATACAGGAAGTTTATTGGCAGATACAAAAGCACTTTTTGACTCTGTTCTGTATCCTACATTATCAAGTGTAAATACTCGAGAACAATTAAAAAGTCATAATGGGCTAGTTGCGGTTATAAATGATTTTGCTGATATTGCTTTGGTAGATTTATCAATAGCTTTAACCAAAACTAGACTAAAGCCTAAGTAATAAAATTAAGTCAGTAGAAAGAGTTTTCATTAATCATATAAAATAAATTAGAAAATCTAACCGCCTGTAAAGGCGGTTTTTACATTAATCAATAATTA
>NZ_WJYH01000081.1:0-11424 GCF_009668065.1 Acinetobacter sp. RIT698 | reverse complement strand
GTCTGATTATTGTGATATTAGTATCAAAAAATACGGAATAACTGAATAAAAACAAATATATGAGAATACTTATCATTTATAATAAGTCTTTTGAATATCTATTCATGCTGTAAAAATAGGCAGTTAGACTTAATTTTTAAGTATTTTTTAATTTAATCAGGCTTAATGATCTTACAAATTGTGACAAAATATATTAAAATAAATGCTGGTTTATTTTGTGACGAAAAATAATGGAAATTTTAAACTTTATAAAGAGTTTCAACACGGTAAACACGTATTTAATTTTGGCGATAATTGCCTTGTTGCTTATAATTTCATTTTTCTACTTTATTCATCCTACCTGATTAAGTAGAAAATTGAAGAAAAAAAGGTGAGTATCATATTGATAACTCGCCTTTTTTTATTTTTTAAAAATAATTTTTATCAAAGTGCAATTGCTTTTTATTCACCAAGTTTAATAGATGAGATTACAATTAGCTAAAGATTGTATTGTAAATTGAATTTATATAACATACCAACCAACTGGTATCTTTTGATGAATTTATGAATTCTATTGTTTTTGCCTATAGTTTATTGGCGGTCGCTATCATCGCTGAAGTAACAGGTTCAACATTCTTAGTGAAATCGCAAGGCTTCACAAAGTTAGTACCGAGTTTACTGGTGGTATTTTTTTATGTGATTTCTTTTTATTTACTTTCTCACGTGATTAAAACAATTCCATTGGGTATTGCTTATGCAATTTGGGCTGGTGTCGGTATTATCCTCACTGCTTTGGTGGGTTACTTCATTTTCAAACAAAGCTTAGACTTTGCAGCAATTGCAGGCATTGGATTAATTATTTCAGGTGTATTGGTGATTAACTTATTTTCAACATCAGCAGGGCATTGATAAAAGCACGAAGCAGGTAAGATTTGAGTATGGATAAAATTGTAGAAAATGCTTATCAACGTAAAAAAGATCCTGAAGGTGTTAAAAAATTAATTTTAGCTAACACGATGAGTTTAGTTGCTGAACATGGTGTAAATGGCGTATCTATTCAAAGTATTGCAACGCGTTCAGGTGTAACTAAAGGTGGTGTATTTCATCATTTTGCCAATAAACAAGTTCTGATTGAGGCCATGTTGGAAGAGTTAATCCAACAATTGGACCAGCAAGTTAGTCTGGCAATTGAAAAAGATCCAGTTACTTATGGCTGTTTTACACGTGCATATATTGATGTCACCTTAAGTCCTTCATTTGGTGTCAACACGGTATGGAGTGCTTTAAGTATGACATTGATGACAGATAAATCTTATAGTGAGAAGTGGGACCAATGGCTGACACGGCGATTGTCTCAACATGCTGAAACGGATGATTCTGCTACATTAAAAATATTACGTTATGCAGCCGATGGGGCATGGTTTGTTGAAAGCCTCTCCCCAAAAATGCAAGATGATTATGAGGAAATTAAACAGGAATTATTGTTAAGAACTTATCCTGAATAGTGATTCATTTGCTCTGCTTTGTAAGCAAAACCAATAGCTACAGATCAAAATAAAAATCCAAAATAAAAAAACCAAGCCAAATGATATTGGCTTGGAATGGAAAACTTTCTTTAAACTAGGTTAAATCATTGCTTTATGATTTATTCACTGTCTAAAGTCATTAAACTTGCATTTCCGCCTGCAGCCGCAGTATTGATACTGATTGCACGTTCAATAAGTAATGGTGCAAGTGGAATAATTGTATTGGCATCCGCTAAATGAGTTATGCCAACAATTGCACCTTCACGTTGCGCAATCAGAGTTTGTAATTCTTTTAGACCAGCACCTTGATGTAAAACAGCATCAAACTCTCCAACAGCCACATCATTGATCATCGAAAATTTTTGTTGCAACGCTTTTGGCATACTTTGAATCATTTTTAAAGCAATCGCATCGTCACTTAAAATACAGACTTGTGCATTGAGAGACAAAATTGCATTAAATTGATTCAGCAAAGCCTGTTCTTGCGCTGCGATTGCCAATATCCGATGACGTGATACAACATGGTATTGATTCAATTCACCTGTTGGACCCGGAAGTTCATATAAAGCAATCGGTGATTGATACTGATGCATAGCCCATTGCGCATAGTGCTGTTTTGCCCAAGTGTGAAACTCTGTTTGAATTTCAGATGGCTTTAAATTGAGCTGTTCAGAGATATTTTTTACAGTACCAAAAGGGCGATTAGGTAGCGCTGTATGCTGCATCAATTTATATAAATAAATCGGACCACCAGCTTTAGGCCCTGTTCCTGACAAACCTTCACCACCAAAAGGTTGTACGCCTACAACGGCACCTACAATGTTACGGTTAATATATAAGTTACCCACTTCCGCATGTTCAATGGTGGTTTGAATGGTTTCATCGATACGTGTATGTAAACCCATGGTTAGGCCATATCCTTTTGCATTGATATGTTCTAACAATTGCTTTAATTCACCATATTTATAGGTAATAACATGCAATACAGGTCCAAAAACTTCACGTTTTAAATCATTCAGATTTGGAAGCTCAATCACTGTCGGGACAATAAATGTGCCTGCATTTAGATCAGATGTTGGTGTTTCATAAGCAAGTTGATGTATTGCATAGCCTTTGCTCCGCATCATTTCGATATGTTTTTCAATATTCTGTTGCGCTTCACCATCAATCACTGGACCTATATCTGTTTTAAGCAAAATAGGTTGTCCAATGTTGAGCTGTTGCATGGCACCTTTAAGCATCTTAATCAAGGTTGCTGCATTGTCTTCTTGAACGCACAATACTCGGAGGGCAGAGCAACGTTGACCAGCGCTATCAAATGCTGAATTTACTGCATCAATTACGACTTGTTCTGTCAGCGCAGAAGAATCTACGATCATCGCATTTTGGCCACCCGTTTCAGCAATCAAAGGAATCGGTTGACCTGTTGGACTCAGGCGTTGTGCTACGGTTTTTTGTAAAATCTTAGCAACTTCAGTGGAACCTGTGAACATAATGCCTTGAATACGCTCATCTTGGCTGAGTTTTGCCCCAACTGTTTCACCACGACCAGGAAGTAATTGTACTACTGATTTTGGAACTCCTGCTTCCCATAAGATTTGAATTGCTTGTGCTGCAATTAATGGGGTTTGTTCAGCAGGTTTAGCAATTACGGTATTTCCTGCAACAAGTGCTGCTGAAATTTGTCCAGTAAAAATTGCAAGCGGGAAGTTCCAAGGGCTGATACATAAAATTGTACCCAATGGGCTGAGTGTGCCATTATCCTCAATGCTTTGCATTTGTGCTGCATAGTATCTAAGGAAATCAACGGCTTCACGTACTTCAGCAATACCATTACTATAAGTTTTACCACTTTCACGGCACAGTAAAACCATCAGTTCCTGAATACGCGATTCCATAATCGTAGCAGCTTTGAGCAATAACTCTGCACGAAAATCTTGAGATGCATTTTTCCAATTTTCAAAAGCTTGATGAGCGTTATCTAAGGCCAAATCGACTTGTGCTGTTTCTGCTTCGATCACATAACCAACTAGATCTGAATGATCAGCTGGATTACGGATTTCTTGCGAATTTATTTCAGCTAAGTCTTGTAAATCAAGCTGATCGACAAGGCTATAACTGTTCCACTGGTGTTTTAAATAGTGTTGAACAGTTTGATTTAAATCTTGTAATTTACTGTCATCAGCTAAGTCTAAACCTTGAGAGTTTTGGCGTATGCCTTGATATAAATCATGAGGAAGCGGAATAGCGGGGTGTTTTAACCCGACTGCGTGCTCTTTTTCTGCAGTATGTAAAATCTCTTGAACTGGGTTTTCAATCAAGTCTTCAATTTTAATATTTTTATCTGCAATACGGTTAACAAATGAGGTATTCGCACCATTTTCCAATAAACGTCGAACCAGATAGGCCAATAAGGTTTCGTGATTACCGACAGGCGCATAAATACGACATGGAATCCCTAATTTCTGATCTGAAACCTTGCCTACCACTTGTTCATAAAGTGGTTCACCCATGCCATGTAAGCATTGGAATTCATATTGACCAAGATAATATTTTTGTGGATCTGCTAACTCATAAATAGTGGCAAGTGTTTGCGCATTATGTGTTGCAAATTGCGGATACACCTGATCAGGCGCAGCCAATAGTTTTTTTGCACAAGCAATATAAGACAAATCTGTATGCACTTTACGGGTAAAGACTGGGTAGTCAGACATACCGTCAATTTGTGCTTTTTTGATTTCACTGTCCCAGTAAGCACCTTTGACCAGACGAATCATTAAACGTTTTTGACTACGTTTTGCCAGATCAATAATATAATCCACCACATAGAAACAACGCTTTTGATAGGCTTGGATCACAAAGCCTATACCTTTCCAGTTTGCCAGTTGTGGCTCAAAGCATAAACGCTCAAGTAATTCTAAAGACAGCTCTAAACGATCCGCTTCTTCTGCATCAATATTGAGACCAATATCATAGGTCTTAGCTAAAAGTGCTAAATTTAAAATACGAGGATAAAGTTCATGATGCACACGTTCGGTTTGAGAACGTTGATAACGTGGATGTAAAGCCGAAAGTTTAATTGAAATTCCAGGGCCGGTATAAACATCTTTACCTTCAGACGCTTTACCTATGGCATGAATCGCTTGTGTATAGTCTTCGAAATAGCGATCTGCATCGTGTTCAGTCAGTGCTGCTTCACCAAGCATGTCATAAGAATAACGGAAACCTTTGTCTTCAAGAGTTTTGGCATTGTCCAAAGCCTCTTCAATGGTTTCACCAGTAACAAACTGTTCACCCATCATACGCATTGCTGCATCAACTGCTTTACGGATGATGCCTTTACCTGTACGTGCTAAGAGCGAAGTGAGGATCCCCGAAAGGCTGGTTTGTTTAGGTGTTTCCATCAGTTTGCCAGTCAGCATGAGTCCCCATGCAGCAGCATTGACAAACATGAGATTACTTTGGCCTAAATGATCTTTCCAGTTACCTTGATTAATTTTATCGCGAATCAATAAGTCTCGGGTCGCACTATCAGGGATACGTAACAAGGCTTCAGCCAAGCACATCAATGCGATGCCTTCTTGTGAAGACAATGAAAACTCTTGCAGCAGACCTTGTACGATACCTGCTTTGCCTGACGAACTTTTACGGTCACGTAAGCTATGCGCTAAGTTAAATGCAATGTCATAAATTTTCTGATTCATTTCTTCAGAAATTTGACTGTGCTCAAGTAAGTTTTCAACGCATTCCGATTCAGTACGACGCCACGCATGATTGATTTCTTCTTCAAAATCAGTTTTGTCTTTAAATTCGGTAATGTAATCCAAACTTGGAAGTAGGTTTGCATTTAAAACTTGAGGTGAATCCATATTCATTGTCAACGTCCTGTGACTAGCAAATATTTTTGTTGAGCAGATGGGTTTATATAATTTATGATTACAGAATATTTAGTGAATAACTCACTATAATTTGAATAATATTTAGAGAATTATTCTATGGAAAGTGCTTATTTAAGCTTGGATCGTATAGATATTCGGATTTTGGATATTTTGCAAAAAGATGGAAAAATTTCCAATATTAAGTTGGCTGAAAAAGTTAATTTATCTCCAACAGCCGCGCTTGCTCGGGTGCAGAAATTGACAGGTGAAGGATTTATTTTGGGCTATGAAGCAAAACTAAATCCGAAAATGTTAGGCGCTAATTTTGTGGTATTTGTTGAGATTCTTTTAGACAAAACTACACCCAATGCTTTGGATGCTTTTTCAGATGCAATCGTACAATATCCAGAAATTATGGCATGTCATATGATTAGTGGTGGTTTTGATTTTTTAGTGAAAATTCGGTGTGCAGATATGGAGGAGTTCCGTCGTATTTCAGGGCAGGTCCTGTGGCAATTGCCTGGGGTAAAGGAAACGCGTAGTTATCCAGTGATGGAAGTGATTAAAGACAGTTCACAATTACATTTAAATTTTAAAGCGAAAGTAAAGAAATAGAAAAGGGGCATGAATGCCCCTAACTCTAATGATTTATTCAAACATTTGAATTTACATATTTTTCATTTCACGGTTATAAATTTGCTCAGCATTTTCAAAACGATCAATTACTTCTTTTTCAGGGGCTTTGTCCATTAAACTGACCACAATGATGCTGATGAAAGAAAGCACAAAGCCTGGCACGATTTCATATAAACCCGTATGCGCCATGGTGTTTTTCCAAACAATTACCGTTACAGCACCGACAATGATACCGATCAATGCGCCATTTAAAGTCATACGTTTCCAAAACACAGACAATAAAATAAGTGGACCAAATGCAGCACCAAAACCAGCCCATGCATAAGCCACTAGACCAAGTACCTTACTTTCTGGGTTAAATGCCAAGATGATCGCGAGTACTGAAATGGCTAAAACCATTAAACGACCGACCCAAACCAACTCATTTTGTGAGGCTTTTTTACGAAGAAAAGATTTATATAAATCTTCAGTTAAGGTACTTGAGCATACCAAAAGCTGACAGCTTAAGGTACTCATAACAGCGGCTAAAATAGCGGCTAAAACAACACCAGCAACCCATGGATTAAATAAGATTTTGGTTAATTCCATAAACACTGTTTCTGGATTTTTTGCCACAATTGCAGCTGACGGAATATCAGGATGTGCTTGGAAATAAGCAATACCAACATAACCTACAGCAACAGCGCCCGCTAAACATAGAATCATCCACGCCATACCAATACGACGTGCGTTGGGAATGGTTTTCACTGAATCTGCTGCCATAAAACGGACTAGAATATGCGGTTGTCCAAAATAGCCTAAGCCCCATGCCATTGATGAAATGATGGCGATAAAACTGACTCCTTGGAACATATTTGCTGCATGTGGACGTGCGGCTTCAATCAATTGATTGACATGTTGTAAATCACCGACTGCCAAGAAAGTCATAATCGGTGCCAACAGCAATGCAAAAATCATCAAGCCCGCTTGAAATGTATCCGTCCAACTGATCGCAAGAAAGCCACCGATACACACATAACTGATGGTTGCAATCGCACTGACCCAAAGAGCAGTGGTGTAGTTCATAGCAAAAATACTTTCAAATAAACGTGCACCTGCCACCATGCCTGAAGCACAGTAAATACCAAAGAAGATTAAAATGACCAGTGCAGAAATGATACGGATCACTTTCTTTTTATCACCAAAACGGCTGGTGAAATAATCTGGTAATGTTAATGCATTATTTTGTATTTCAGTATGGACACGTAAACGGCCTGCGACCAAATACCAGTTGAGCCAAGCACCAATAATGAGCCCGATTGCGATCCATGATTCAGATAATCCAGTCAGGTAAATTGCACCTGGGAGTCCCATGAGTAGCCAACCACTCATATCCGATGCACCTGCTGAAAGTGCAGTGACAAAACTCCCTAAACTTCGACCTCCCAAAATATAATCTGAGAAATCGGTGGTTTTTCTATAGGCATATAAGCCAATACAAACCATTGCAATGATATAAAAGATAAACGTGACAACTGTGGGGTTGAGTGAGTCCATATTTAATTCAGTCCTTGTGGAGTAAATCTCCAAGTTTTATTTTTTATCGCATAAGTTTCACGAGCGAATTCTTTCACACAACTAAAAAATATCGCTGTGATTTTTATAAGGTGATTGTGCAAGATTTATGTATCCGATTGTAACTTTAGATACAAATGCAAAAAATCAGCAATTTATATCCAAAAAAATTCTACTGGGAGTGTTTAGAGACTGTGGGATTATACTTTACGCAAAGTTACATTGTTAACGTTTAATTGATAATTCCATAAAATTGTTTATCGAAATGACATATTTTGCTAGTACAAAAGCAGATAAGAAGGAATATTATTGTAACTGCACAACTATAGTGCATAAATATATAATGAGCAGATCACATGGAAACGGTTCAACCTGAAGTTACAAGAATAGAAAAAGATTTATTGGGAAGTAAAGAAGTTCCTATAAACAGTTATTATGGTATTCATACAATTCGAGCTTTAGAAAATTTTAATATTTCTAAACATACCGTCGGTGAACAAAGCTTTTTTATCCGCGCTTTGGCTCAGGTCAAAAAGGCCTCGGCACAAACCAATTTACAATTTAATAAGATCTCTGAAGAAATCAGTGTAGCGATTCAAAAAGCAAGTGATGAACTGATTGAAAATCCGCAAAATTGGAAAGATGCTTTTCCATCAGATGTCTACCAAGGTGGTGCAGGTACATCGATTAATATGAATACCAATGAAGTCATTGCCAACATCGCATTAGAGTCTTTAGGTTATGCGAAAGGACGTTATGACATCATCCATCCAAATGACCATGTCAATAAATCTCAATCGACCAATGATGTCTATCCCACCGCATTACGTTTAGCAACTTACTATTCACTGGATTTGTTATTTGAAAAAATCAATAATTTGTTTAGTTCACTGACATTAAAATCTGCTGAGTTTCAGTATGTGTTAAAAATGGGACGGACCCAGTTACAAGATGCTGTCCCAATGACATTAGGACAAGAGTTTCATGCCTTTGCAACATTACTCAAAGAAGATGTGCGCTTAATTAAAAAAACCCGTGAACTTTTATTAGAAATTAATTTAGGCGCTACTGCGATTGGTACAGGCGTAAATACACCACATGGTTATGCTGCTCAGGTCAATGAAAATTTAAAAGCCTTAACAGGTTTAAACTTAATTGGTGCAGAAGACTATGTTGAAGCGACCAGTGACTGCGGTGTATTTATTATCCTTTCAAGCACCTTAAAACGTTTGGCTGTAAAACTCTCTAAAATCTGTAATGACTTACGTCTATTAAGTTCTGGCCCAAGAACAGGTTTATGGGAAATTCGCTTACCTGAATTACAAGCTGGTTCATCGATTATGCCAGCGAAAGTCAATCCTGTGATCCCAGAAGTCGTCAATCAAGTTGCATTTAAAGTGATTGGTAATGATTTAACCATTACCTTTGCAGCAGAAGCGGGCCAATTACAGTTAAATGTGATGGAGCCTGTGATTGCACTTACCATGAATGAATCAATTGAGTTATTGATCAATGCGATTCAAACCTTGGATGAGAAGTGTATTCAAGGTGTGGTTGCCAATGAAAAAACCTGTTTTGATGCTGTGATGCGTAGTGTCGGAATAATTACCTTACTTGATCCAATTTTAGGTCATGCGAAGTGTGATGAAATTGGGAAGCAATGTATTGCTGAAAATAAAACCATTCAAGAGGTTGTACTTGAACAAGGTTTATTGAGCCAAGAACGTCTAGATGAAATTTTCTCTTTTGAAAATATGATTTCAGAAATTGCAGTACAGCCATATGAAGAAATCGGTAAAGCAGGCTAATTGTTTGAATTACACTTGTTGATCTATGTATAAAAAATTTGATAAATACAGCATTTCGATGCTGTATTTTTATGCATGGTAAAAAAAGTAAAGTTTCTTTATAATTCAACAAAATTTAAAATCACCAACAAAAGTCAATAATCTATGAATAATAAACATTTAATTCTCGTCTTAAGTTTGGTACTTCTTTCTGGATGTGCGAAAAAATCGGAAGAAGCTGCTGAAAGTTCTGCGTCTGCTCCAGATACACAAGTCGTTGCTCAGGATGCTGCACAAGCGGCTGATGCCGCAGAAAAAAGTGCTGAACAAGCTACTGAAAATTCTGTTGATACCACACCTGTGACTGAACAAAAACCTGAAACTATTTTAAGTACCGATGTCAGTCAAGCAGAAAAAGCACGTCGTATGGTGCGTGAAGCTCAGGTTAATTTCACAGCTAAAGATGTGGTTAAAACTGCTTTAGAAATTGATAAGCTCACTTTTCAAGCGGGCGGCTTTATAGAGCAGAAAAATATCAGTTTTGATGTACTCGATGTAAAAACACAAAAAATTGCGGATGGTAAAATCCGAGTTTTTGAAAAAGTTGATCCGCATGCGGAGATCATTGTCAGAGTACCGAGTGATAAAGCCGCGTTATATGTCAATCAGTTATTGCCTTTGATGTACTTTTTAAATCAACAACAATATTCTGCAAAGCGGTTTGAGTTAAAGCTTTTAGAAGAAAAAATTGGACAAACTCAAACTGTACCTAGTGATACCAAACAATCACAGCTGAATGAAATTTCCCGTTTAACCCAACTTGAAGTTCAAGATCGGGTGCGTTTTAGCACGATTAGTATTGCCATTAAACAACCCGCGATGGTGAGAGAAAGTCTGGATGTTGATGTTGCTGCTGTGGCACGCTTAAACGGTGATAGTTTTTGGAAGCGTGCTTGGGAAGGTGTTCAATATGGCTGGCAATTTATTTTGGATTTATTGGTTATTTTAGTCACCATTTGGCCACTTTATTTACTGGTATTTCTTGGCTTGATTATTTATCGAGTGATTAAGCCTGTAATGAATAAATTATTTAATGATTCTTCATCGACTAAACCTTCTAAAGATGTGAAAAAAGATCAGAGTAATTCTACAGATGACAATGCATGATTTTACTTAGTGCTATGCTGTAATTTTTAAAGCCAGTGCAATTGCACTGGCTTTTTAATGTGTTGTCAGTTTTTCAAAAAGCTGTTGCATTCCTTCAGTCGCACTCATTTTTAAACATTGGTATTGTTGGGGAACACGCTCATAACTGGCTTGCGGGTCAATATAATAGGCATCACAGTGTTCTGGAATCTCGTGAATCAAACCTGCCACAGGGTAGACGGTCAATGTGGAGCCAATAACAATAAAAATATCAGCATCACGGATCATCTGTACTGCTTCTTCATACGCAGGAACAGCTTCACCAAACCAAATCACATGAGGGCGAAGTGGATATCCTTCAGGACATTTATGTTGTTCTAGATCCAATTGCCAACCATCTATAGGATAAAACTCATTTGTGTACTGCGCATTGGGTTTAGAACTTTTAGCAAGGCGGATATTGCCATGTAAATGAATAACCTGTTGGCTTCCTGCACGTTCATGCAGATCATCAATATTTTGAGTAATTACAATGACATCAAAATGTTGTTCGAGTTGAGCAATGATATCGTGTGCTTGATTGGGCTGAGCATTGAGAATATGTTGACGTCGTTCATTGTAAAAACGTTGCACCAAGGCAGGGTTACGCCGCCAAGCTTCAGGTGTAGCCACCTCTTGAATATCTACAGATTGCTTTTACAAAAAAAACAAAAAAGATAATAAATAAAAATATGGACAAATCTTGTACTAAAAAATATCTCAATTGATTGAGAAAATTATGAACTAACACTCACCATGAATTCAATCGCAAATAAGTTTATAAATGGTGAATTTGATATTGAAGAGACAATGAAACAGATGATGAATCATCCAAACAGTATGAAAAGTCCTAAGTTCTAGTTACATTCAAGTGAATAT
>NZ_WJYH01000080.1:0-11567 GCF_009668065.1 Acinetobacter sp. RIT698 | reverse complement strand
AGTCCGTGTATTTCCACCTCACCTAAAGCAATTCTAGTTCTTGACAAAACAGACCTCGTTCCCAAATCATATTCTATAATTTCAGAATATTTGTCATAAGCCTTTCTTGACTCTTTAATAAGCAATAAAACGTTGTTATTAATCACACATGACTCCTTTAGCAACAGCTACACCTGTACCCCCACCTACAATTCCTACAGTATAGTTAATATTTGTTCCGCCAGATCTTTTTAAAATTTGTTCAGGTGTTTTCTTTGCTGCTAGAGAAGCATAGTCACTAATATGCCAATTACTTTTAAATGGCTCTGGCCAGCCTTTTCTATAACTGATTTTTAATGCATTTCTCATTTTTACTGCTTCTTCTGCCGTTTTTGCAATTGTAGGAATTCTTTTCGCTTGTAAAACGTAACCCACCCGCCCCGTTGGAACCATCATTCCTCCAGCAAATTGAGCACCATTATAAGCAAGTGAACACTTATTAACCCCGCTATTAGTACCCATTTTTTCACGAACCCAATTTGTTCCTCCCATACTTACACTATCACCAAACCCAGCTGCAATGTTTACAGTAGTATCTGACGGTTCGTACCTCGTAGTATCATGAATTAATTTAAAAACTGGATCCATGAAAGTTTCATCCAACCCCATTGGATCCACCCACTGATTTGGATCACTTACATAAGCAGAATTATTTAATCCCCCAAATAATCCTATCGGATCTTTACTCACATACCTTGCACTAAACGGCTCGTAATAACGATAACGGTTATAGTGTAAACCTGTTTCCTTATCGTAATATTGCCCTTGAAATCTTAAGTTGGTTTGCTCAAGCAGATTATCACTTGTATTAATTTCTAAAGCAGTGCTCCATGTATCCTGTTTGATTTCCCAAACACACTCCCCTAGCTCATTACTTAAAGTTTGTGGTGTACCGACTTGGTCACAGTGGTAAAAGGCAACACGTTCTAATTCAGCTTTGTTCTTTCTGGTTTCAGTTTTCCATACAGGATCTTTATAAATCGAATAAGGTACATTTTGGAATTGGCGATAATCAGGTGTTTCAATCAGCTGAATAAAGCCTGTATAACCAGTCTGTAATAACGGTACAAAGCTATTCGGTTCATAGACATAGTGTTTGGTGTAGTCTTGCTGTTTTGATTGAGTTTGGTTTGCTTGATATGACTCCCATATCATTAGATCACCATCCCAACCAAATAAGGTTAGGCTGTGGTCTTGATGATTATTCTTAAATAATCGGCGACCAAAAACATCATAACCATAGTCTGTGATTTGACCATTGCTGTCACTTTGAATCAGACGATTTAAGTTATCCCAAGTGAGTTTTAAGGTCTGACCTGCTTGAGTGGTTTCAATCACATTGCCTTGTGTATCATATTTATAATGTTTGCCTTGATACTGGCTAATCAAGTTATTTTTCACTTGTGCAGCTTGAGTGGCAATCGGATCAATTAAGTTCCCCGCAGGATCAAAACTAAAGCTTTCAGTCTTATATGGGTTTTGGCTTTTAATTAAACGCCCTATTGGATCATATTGGTAATTTAACTTTCCTAAGCGACTATCATCGACTTGAGTCAGTAGGTAGTTGTTATCATAGTGATAATGGCGTTCTGCTTGAAATTGTACCCTGTCCGTTGTTTCTTGCTCTGGGCGAATGACTTGTGAGCTGAGTAAGCCCACATCATTATAATTCTTAGTTTGCACTAAACCATTGGCAAGCAGTCGTGTGGTTTCACGATGTAAATCATCGCGTTGAAATGCCACCATATCTTGTTGGTTAAAAGCAATACCATAAATATGCCCCGATCCATAACTTAGATTGGCTTGTACTTGTCCATCAGGACGAATGGTTTGAGTCAAATTCCCCAATTCATCGTACTCATAACGTAATACTGCGGTCAGTGGCGTTAGGTTGGGTATTTTATAGTGTTGATGCTCACGTACCAATTGTCCGAGTTGATTGCGATAAAAATCAATTTGGCTTTCTGTATTGGTCGCTTTACTGAGTTGGTTATTTAAGTTGTATTCAAACTCTTCAACTTGGCTATGCCGCGTCTGCAAATGGGTATAAGTCTTTGACGCGATCGAACCATCCGTATGATAGCCGAATTGAGTCAGAATATTTGGTTGGCGGATTTGAAATAAAAATCCATTGTCATGATATGTAAAGTGCTTTTCTTCACCATCAAAAGCTTGTTCACGCACCAATTGCCCAAAACGATTATAGTCAAATAGATATTCGGCATGGTTTTGATTGCTTAGTTTTTGAATTCGACCTTGCTTATCCCACTGGTAGCCGATTTGGTGACTATTGGCATCGACCCGTTGTTCTAATAGTCCGACTTGATTGTATTTATATTGGGTAATTAAGCCTTTGCTATCAGTATGCTTAAGTAAACGCCCTTCTTCATCATGTTCAAATTGTTCTTTTAATCCATCAGGATAAATGATTGCTTGTAGCTGCCCTCGGTCTTTACCTTGGGTACTATAGAGATACTGAACCTGTTGTGCATCCGCAGAGGCTTGGGCGGTCAGTGTACCGTCTTCATCATATTCCCAAGCACTACTTTTCCCTGAACAATCGGTATACGACACCATCTGTCCAAGATCATTATATTGAATTTTCTTTGAGCCGCCTTTGGCATCAATCACTTCAACCAATTGGTTGTCATTATTATATTTATACTGGGTGATATGTCCTAAAGGATTAATGTCTTTGCTGACATTGCCATCAGCATCATATTGTTTTTTCCAGATATTGCCTTCTGGGTCTTTGGTTTCAGTCAGATTACCATTTTCATCATAGGCAAACAGGATAATGCCACCATTTGGCTGTACAATTTTCACCAATTGATCTTGATCGTTATAGACTTGCTCTGTTTCTAAGCCTGCAAAATCAATTTGACGCGTAATCCGTTTTTGACTATCTCGAGATATCCACTTTTCACGACCATCGGCTAAACGAGTACGATAGGTAAAACCGTCTAAATCAAAATAATAATAGGTTGGAACTTCATAAGCATCATAGACGGCCACTTGACGCAAACGTGGATGCCATTCTAAACGGGTTTTAAAACTACCATCATCTGCCCATTCCTCAATCGCTTTGGCTTTGGGTGCGGTAGATTCATATCGAATATTTTGCCCACGTCCAGTACGATCTGTATAACGGGTCAATTGATGGGCTTGGTTATATTCATAACTGCGGGTATGACCATTTTGATCAATGGCTTTGATCAGATTGCCTTGTTGATCATATTCATAACGTGCCAATGCTTCCACTTGATCATCGACAAATGCGGCAATGACTTTGGCTTGTTCATTAAAAGCAAATTTAACTAAATGTTTAGCGCGTTTCAATTGAAAATCAATCGCCTGTAAATAGGCAAATTGTTCAAACAATAAATAGGTCAGTACTACTTTTTCATCAGTCTGATCATTAAATTGTTGAACGAGGTGATAATGTTTTCCAGCATTAAAACTATGAAAATGGAAATTCCAGTCTGAACCAAAATTCAGCAATAAATCCCCATCGTCATGTGGTGCGACACTAAAGCCTTCAAAGGGTACCTGATATGTTTCATAGACGATCGAAGCAGGCAGTTGATGTTTACGTCCATTGCTGTCAATAAATAAATACCCATTTTGATTTTGTATGATCACATTGGAAAATGGCATCATCCAACGTGCGCCGATCATACTATGGTCAAACTCATTCATTTGAGAGTTATATTGACGACTAAAGGCAAAACCAACTTTAGGCAAGTAAAAGTCTGAATGATTAACCCGCTCAGCGCCAATCGCATAACTGATACTATGTTTGGTTGCTGAGTCACTCGGCATTGAATCAGCTAGTTTGGTAGCACAAATCGGATCATTTAAGGCATCAGGTTGTAAGGTGACAAACTCTAAAATATCACCATTGATATGCTGCTCATGTTCGCCTGTTTGGTTTAACGGCACACTGGCTGTGGCTTTTTTACCTTGAGTTTGGATGGCTTTTAGGGTTTCTTGAATCAACCAAGCAAGGCTATATTGAGTTCCTGCATTGCTTTGTTGTTGAATCACGGTAGCAAGTTGTGGTGTCGCCTTAAGCACTTCTTCTGTTAATCGTGTTGCGATATTCGGGGTCATCTTTGCTGTCATATCAGCTTGTGCAGGTGTACCCAACAAATCAATCAATGGTTGTGCCCAGTTGCTAAACTGCTTGCTGGGATCACGTTTTTCAGCTGTGGCTCCCGCTGAAGCAACGCTGGGTAATCCAGCTACAGCACTGCTGCTAAAGGCTTGCAGAATTGAAGTCCCTAATGTCGTTGCACTCGACAATAAACCTGATAATTTACCTTGTGTTTCTTGTAGGAATTTTTCTAAATCGCCTGCCATCTGCGCATTTAAGTGTAGCTGCATACGACGTAAATCAGCTTCTTTTATTTTGCCATCGGCTGGGTATAAACATTCGGCCATTAAACCCAGCATTGGACGTAAAGCCATACGCACATGTGCTTCTGTATTCGGTTGTAAAAATGAACCGATTAAGTTCATGCTTAACAATGCCGATTGTTGTACGCCTGCCTCGGCTTGTTTGGGTTCTGTAGCAAATAGAATTAAATCCAATACACTGCCGGATAATGCAAAGATATTGGCGACTGTTGGTACATTGGCGCTTGCTTTAATCTGTTCTAGGCTGGTATTTCCGCAAGCCTGTAAATAGTTTTGGATTTGATGCGCGATAAACTTATGGTCTTCTGTATGCGTCAGACTGGCCAAATTAAATACTGCCAATTCTACCGCTGGCTTGGTCTCTTTAGCGGTTGGTTGTTGCTGTGTATTTGACCCTGCGGTCTGATTTTTACTATCTATAAATGCCATAAGCTTAACCTTAATACGTTCTAATTTTTAATTTAATTTCAATCAATTAAAATTCAAAAAAATGTTCAATTATTTATTTCGCGCGTTATATACATCTGGTTGTTCAGCAGCCGTTTTTCGCACAGTCACTTGTTTGGTGACATAACGAGACTCTTCCAGATCCATCCGTACCACATCCTTATCCATATCATAAATCGACTGCGGTTTTTTCACTTCGACAGGTGCTGTCGCTTGTGGAGTCTGTTGAGTCAAAATTGGCGCAGGCTGACTGACTTGTTGAGGAATGTTTTGCGGGATCGTGGGTACTGATGCATCGCCTTTTCGAGTGGTAATGCTATAGGTTAAGAAGCGAGAGAAATATTCATCTTTTTTAATAAAATCATCCACTACTTTCACTGGGGCATCTAGCCCATTTTGAGCAGCGCCAAATGACTCTGCAACAAAACCTTGACCCAGTGACGACCCAAATCCTGTTCCAGCAGTTAAATTAGAAACCAAACCACTGGTCTGTTGAGCAAACAGTGCTGAGGCTTGGTCTTTAAAGAAATCGATGCCTTGATCTTTAATGTTTTGTAGGGATTGACTTGGATTAGCAATCATCTGTCCCACATTCATCATCTGTGACGGAGATAAATTTAAATTCAATGCTGAAGAGACTGAACCTAATGCACTTTGAGTAAATTGTTCTTTAAATTGTCCCAAGCTTTGTGTGCCTAAGTCTTTTAAAGCATTTTTGCCCATATCTTTCAATGAGTCAGCATTCAAAGAGAATAAATTGTTTTTGAGTTGAGACATCATATTTTGCCCCACTGAATTTAAAGCATTTTGTGCAAAGCTTGTGGCACCACCGACCACTTCTTCTGACCAAGTATAATCACGGTTAAAATGACTTGCTTTATCCCATGCACTTCGTGGATCAGTTTCAAATTCAACTTTGGCAGGGCCAGGTGCAATACCTGTCACTTGGGCAAAGCCATTGCCATCCAGCTTGCCAGACACTTGCTTGCCAAATGAGTCAATCACTTTAAAGCCGGTTTGTTTAAAGAAGTCTTGTCCACCATAGCTTTTTAATAAGTCGAGTGCGCCTTTGAGCGGATTCGATGGCGGCAGTTGTGCTGATTTACTGACACTGGCACCCGGCTTAAATGTGTGCTGCCCTGCATTGACCTCAAATTTCCCACCTGTTTTGGGGAAAATCCCTGAACCATTTAGGGCAATCTGTGAGGAACCGCCTGTAATCAACACTTCTTTTGGACTACTGATTTCTATCCGATCTTCTGTAGACGAGATGGTAATCCCCAGTTTAGCAAATACATCTAAAGCATCTGACTGCGCTTGAATCTCGACTTTACTCTGTGCTGCAATGGCTTTAATGCCACCTTGAGCAGCAAATAGACTCACTTTGCCTAAAGCTTGTCCCAAAAGATTCTTTTGGGTACTGAGGTTAATACTATCGCCCGCAGTATGGTTAATGATGCCTGTGGCTGAAAGATGGATATCTTCAGGGGTACTTAAGGCAATCCCATCAACAGAACTGAGTAACATGATGGCTTTTTTATACTTGGCAACATCTTTTTCAATTTCTTCGGCAAAAGCTTTGAGTTGCTCAATCGATTCAATTTCATCCGTCTTTTGATTCTTGGCAATATCGCTTAAGGCTTTACTGTTGGTCTGACTACCTTCAAGTTGCTTTTTGGCAAGCTCTGAATCAAGGTGATCACCTTTGGCTTGGTCTTGTTTATAGGTTGAAAGCAGTAAACCTTGCCCTGCGCGAACTGCTCCCCATTGGTCAGTCCTCAGCTCAAAGCCTTCACCACGATCATCACTTTCTGCTTTGTCTTTAGGATGACTCAGTTTGCCCAAGTTGAGTTGGCTGGCGGCATGACTACTCTGTAACTGACTGCTGATTTGGCCAGTAGTATCGTCAAACCTCAGTTGATTGTAACCACTGCCTTGATACTCTCGACTTTTGATTCCTGCCAGTTTCTTAGTATCAGGCAGTTTGCCTTTGTCATCAAACTTACTTGGATGACGTTGTGCTTCATGGATACGCCCAACCACAAATGGACGGTCAATGTTGCCATCAAAGAAATCAATCACAACAATTTCACCGATTCTCGGTAAGAATCGCGCCCCATAGCCTTCACCTGCCCATGGGGTCAGGACATCGACCCAAGCTGAATCTGTGTCATTGTCATTAGAACCCGCACCGCCATCATGGGTGTTGTCTTCATTACGGCTAAACAGGAAGCGAACTTTAATACGCCCCCATTCATCAACATGGATTTCTTCTCCGCTTGGCCCCACCACTTTGGCCCGTTGCGGTGATGCAATCGGTCGGTGTTGTAATGGGTTATAAGCTGGAACCGTGCTGATATTACGACGTTGAATGATTAAATTACTGGCTTGACGTTCATCACTCGTGTTGCTGGTGATTTGACTTGTTTGCCAATTGCTTTGTTGGACTAAAGCGGTGACTTGATCGGTGAGATCTTTAGGTAAGTTATTTTGGTTATAAAAGCTTTTAGCCGTGATTAAAAACTCTTTGTCTGCACCTGAGTGTTGATCTATCTCAGGGTGTTCATTTAGTTCAAACCAATAGCCGACATGTGCATCGCGCACTGTTGACGTTGCTGTAAATTGTTTGGCTTGTGAATCGTAGTAGTTACTGAGGTTTTGATTAAACTTTTCAATCTGACTGTTGCCCGATGGCGTTGCGCCATCTTCACCATTAAGGTCTTGAATCCATGCAGGGCTAAAGTGCCATGCTTGTTCTAAAGCTAGACTGGCATTGTCATAATTTTCACTATGGCTGTGCTTACTTTGGACACTACCAGCGCCTTCATCAATATCCAGTACATCAGCTTGCCAACGCTGGATATACACCGAAGTCGGTTGAATGGAACGCTGACCAATAAAATTGGTAATTGAATCAGTTTTTTCTACGGCGCTGCTTCTATGGAAGCGAATATTGCGGCGTTCTAAGGCACTAAATTGCAAATTATCATCAATTAAACGAAGCTTTTGTGCTTGGATTTGTTCTGTTGAACTCGACACTTTAAGTTGTGCTTCATCAATCAGCCAGTTAATCCCTTCACTTCTCATCAAACGGGTCAGGAAGTCAAAGTCACTTTCAGATGCCTGCATAATGAATGGGCGCACATCATAGTCTTTGCTTAAGCCACTCTTATCTAGACTCAGACTTGAGGCAAACAGTGGGCTGCGTTGCGCCCATTCTTGGAACACGGTCTGGATCACATCCACAACCGATTTATTCATAAATACTCGAGAGTTTCTACGATGCTTCCAAAGTGCTGTTGGGTCTTCTACGGTCAAACGATAGATGGTAAGAGAACCATCAGATGCGCCAATATCGGCTTGGGTCACAATTCCTGAAATACGGGTTAATTCAGATTTATCTGTGACAATATCAATTGCAGCTTGCGTTCCAATAAAGCTTTTTAAAGGGATAGTTGCTGACGTTGCAAGACAGATGAGTTGGAGCCGAACACCCTCATTGATTTGATGTATTCCATCGATACGTTGTAGGAACACTTGTTGGCTCAACGCCGAATTAGAAAATTGTACGTGAATCGCACGTTTTTGTGCTGATAAGCCAAGCTGCTCCAAAGCAGCGTAAATATTGTTAGACATGCGTTATTATTTAATTCTAAATTGTGATCAATTGTACTAAAAAATTTAGGGCTTTGTCTATACAGACCAGTCTATCTTATGGTTAATATTTAAGCAAAACTGCATCTATTTTTATTATAACTCATATAAAAGATAAAAATTTCTCATTGTTTTATCAAATATTTATTTAAAAATACGCCCTTGCTTAAAACACGATTATTACACTGAGCTGATGTTTGACTATTTTTATTTCGATTCGGTCAATTCACATAATGCGTTTTAAACAGTATGGGGAAACTAAACAGCTTTGAACCAAAATTAGGGCGATACAACATGTACTCATTGAATTTTTATTCATTTCAAATTGTGCAACAACAACTCAAATAGAATAGACCTCTACAAATATGGCTAAAAAATCCGCTAAATAGCTGATCCATTCTATTGTTTTAAATTTTGACGACACTTGATACTTATCTTTGGTTAAGAATTTGTTTTATATAAATAATAAAAAAGCTGGTGATAAGTGAGAATTAAACACTCAGCACCAGCTTTTAGCTAACATCAATTAATAATTAAAAGTATAACTCAAACCAAAGGTCCGCCCTTGTGCCCGCATACTAGACACAGGGGAAAAGGTAATTTCTGACTGCTGGCTATACACAGTGCGATAGTCTTTATTCCACACGTTATAAATTCCAAAATCCACCCGCCCCTTATACGCAGGAAAATTCACTAGGGTATCCATAATCGCATAACCCTTGATTTTTGCAGCACGGTTTGGAACCACCTTATCACTGTTCACCGCAACCTTATCGTCTTCAAAGGCTTTGTCAGTTCCTTTTACAGCAAGCATCTGTACACGGAATCCATAACCATCATCACTATTCCACTCACCAAAAATAGTTCCCTTAGTTGGAGATACCTGATAAGCATTTAACTCACGCCAATTACCAGCCGCATCCTTATATTGTCCACGGGTGTAAGCCAACGTACCACCAATTTTAAAATCATCCAGAATTGGATATGCCGCAGTCATTTCTGCACCGTAAACACGCTGATCAGTATCAGCAATATTGACAGAACGGTCCGCATTGAACTGAATGACTTTATCAGATGTGTTATAAAAGCCAGTAATTCCTAAATCAAGTTTTTGATCATCTTGCAGACGCCAACCCAGTTCATAACTATTGACGGTTAGTGGTTCTATATTCGCAGTTGAAACGGTCAGAATTGAGACATCACGCAACATCCGTAATACATCTGGATAACTAAATCCTTGAGAGAAATTGGCAAATAATTGCTGATTATCAGTAAGTTTATAAACTGCGCCTAAATTAAACAAAAACTTGTCAGCATTTGTTGAATCACTCGCTACGCTTTGTGTTTGTCTAGAAGGTGTATAAGCGTCTGTATCTGCCTTGATATATTGATAGCGCGTTCCCGCTTGTAGATTAAAGCGATCCGTTAATTGATAATCTGCCTGTAAAAAAGCACCGATATTTTGAATGACAGTATCTGGACCAGCATCTAATCTTCTACCAGTATCCTTGTAAACCATACCGTTATTGCTGACAGACAATACGTCATAATGCTGAGTATCTTTTTCTCGGTCATAATCCAGACCATAGGTCAGATTAAGATCACGCGCTGCAAGCTTAAAATCAGACTGAACTGTAGACCGCATTCCTGCCACATCAACCGTATATTGCGATTGATTTACCGTCGCGCCACCAGCATAAACTGGGAAAAAACGTCCTTTTTCATTTCTATAATAGGCTTCCAAATTTACCGTCTGCCCCCATACATCCTGATTTTGATATTGGGTATTAAAGGCATAACGATCCGTAAATGGCTGATTACTTAATTCCAGTCCCTTGATTGCTCGTTCAGACTGTGGCCCTTTAGCAATGGTATAGTTCGGTCCATAATCAGGTAGATAACGAGTATCTTGCTTATCCTTATAATACTGCGCACCAAAACTCAAGCTTTGTGTGTCAGTCAAATTAAAATTCAGGCGCCCATTTATATCTAGTGTATCTGTATCATTACGGCTGGTCTGATTGGGTTCAGTTGCGATTCGATCCCCATTCGCATCAAATAATGATCCTCGACTGGTATAGTTCGCACCAAGAAAACCATCCATTTTATCATTGCTGAAAGAAACGCTCTGACCCGCTTCATAAGCCAGGCCATCTCCTCGGAAATTATCAGCAGAGGTTATCCCTAATTTCGTCTCAAAACTCAGTGGTTTCGATTTGTCAGCACGTTTGGTAATGATATTAATAATCCCACCCGTTGCGCCAGAACCATAGATACTGGTTGCCCCAGAAATAACCTCAATCCTTTCAATCATCCCCGGACTAATACTGTTCAATTGGCGCGCAGGATCACGCGATCCCGTCTGAGATACACCATCAATCATCACCAGTACCGTTCTGCCTCGCATGGTCTGGCCATAATTACTTCCAGTACCACTAGACGGCGCCAGTGAAGGAACCAGTTGAGCAAGAACATCTGCTACTTTTCGCCCTGCCCCAGCCTGTTTTTGTACCTCTGCTCCGCTAATGTTCTGTACAGTCCCTGCAATATCTGCAATGCTTTTTTCTGATCGTGTTGCTGTAATAACGATCTGTGGCAATTTCTGGACAGATTCCTGTTGTTGAGCATTGCTAACTGGTGTCTGATTATTCGAGGTTTCATCCTGTGCATATAACTGACTACTGATTGCAATAGATAAAACACATAAGCTGAATTGGGAAAGGCGCATCCTGTTTCCTCAGTTGTAGGCCTGAATTTTAGCGCTAATAATAATCATTAGCATTAATGATGTAAAACATAATATTCTAATGGCCAATTCCAACAACCTAGGAAAAATACAGTACAAAAATTTATAAATTATTAATTTATTTTGCCTTTTTATAATTTCGGTTCTGATTCATTTGAGGTTTCTAAGATTTTTTTAGCGATAATTCTCTTTAATAAAAATAAATGTGATAGCAATCTGCTTTATAAATTTTTTCTAGTGATTGATTAACAATTTTAATCAA